>JAQXMV010000067.1 GCA_029013165.1 Oscillospiraceae bacterium
ATCATGGCTCGTATTAAAGGCGCAATGATGACTCGTAAGAGAAGAAATAAAGTATTAAAGCTCGCAAAGGGCTACTATGGATCCAAGCACAGCCTCTTCAAGACCGCAAAGCAGGCTGTCATGAAGTCCGGCAACTACGCATACATCGGCAGAAAGCAGAAGAAGAGAGATTTCCGCCGCCTCTGGATCACCAGAATCTCAGCCGCCTGCAAGGCTAACGGCATGAATTACTCCACATTCATGAACGGACTGAAGAAGGCTGACATCACTCTCAACAGAAAGATGCTTTCCGAGATCGCCATTGCTGATCCCGCAGCATTCACAGCGCTTGTTGAAAAGGCAAAGGCTGCTCTTTAATCGAATGTATACGTCCGAGATTTTTTCTCGGGCGTATTTGTGTCTTTTCATCGTAAATTAAATTGCTTTTAAAATAGCTATGTATGATCATATCAGCAGAGGTTTTCTGCGGAAAGGACGGAAGATGAACAGGATCGACTCGCCTGGCAATGAAAAGATCAAGCTCGCCGTCAAAATTGCCGGCGACGCCTCGCGGCGAAAAAAAGAAAAGCTCTTTTTCCTGGAAGGACTTCGGCTTTGCCGTGACGCCGCCCTGACCGGCAGCCCGATTCACACGGCTTTTTTTACCGACAGTGCCCTGAGAAAAAACGGAGATGACATCGCTTTCATTGCCGAAAGGGCGCAGAGAGCCTTCCTTGTTTCCGATGCCGTGGGGGAAAAGCTGGCCTGCACCGGTTCCTCACAGGGTATTTTCTGTCTGTGTGAGATCCCGGAAAGAAGCAGGGAAGAAGCCCTTGATCCCACCGGTGCTTATATCGCTCTGGAAAATATTCAGGATCCTGCCAATCTCGGCGCCGTGTGCCGGACGGCTGAGGCTCTGGGCATCAGCGGTGCCGTTGTTTGCGGTGGCTGTGATATTTACAGTCCCAAGGCACAGCGTGCGGCCATGGGATCTCTGCTTCGTCTGCCGATATTCACCACCGATGATCTCTGTGAAACGCTGTTATCCTGCCGCGAAAGAGGCATGAAGCTCTTTGCCGCAACGCCTGACAGCACAGCGGCAAAAATAACGGAAATCGACATGAACGGCGGTGTGATCGCCGTGATAGGCAACGAGGGCAATGGCGTCAGTGAGGAGATTCTTTCTCTCTGCCGCCCCATGACGATCCCCATGCTCGGCCGGGCCGAGTCCCTCAACGCCTCCATGGCTGCCGCCATCACCATGTGGGAAATGATGCGCCCGGGAAGGCAAGATGATAATGGACAATAAACTTGATTGGCTTTGGCTGCAATATGTCTTAGGCTGCGGAAAAAAGATCAAGCCTCTGCTGGAGGTTTTCTCTTCGGCGCGAAGCGTATATGAGGCCGGTCCCGACACTTTTCGCGGCGCTGACGCCGCCGTAACTCTGTCGCAGACTGCCCTCACAAGAATGAAAAGCAAATCGCCCCGGGATTTTGCTGATATCGCGGCCTTTTGTGCTCGTTGCGGCATTCATATCCTCACACCCGAGGATCCGCGCTATCCGCGCAGACTGCTTTCCATCGAAGACTTCCCTGCAGTGCTGTTTTTGCGCGGTGATCCCGACTGCTTAAACAGCGGCAGTGCCTTTGCCGTTATCGGCAGCAGAACGCCCTGTCTTTACGGGGAGCAAGCGGCGACGGATATCACGGCGGATCTGGCGGCGTCAGGGTCACTGATTGTCAGCGGCGGCGCTCTCGGCATCGACAGCATTGCCCACAGGGCCGCCCTGGAGGCCGGGCAAAAGACGGTGCTGGTGATGGGTTGCGGTCACGGCAGTTCCTATCTGCAGGAAAATGCAGACCTGAGAAAAGAGGTTGCCGGTTGCGGCGCTCTTGTCACCGAATACTTACCGAAAACGCCTGTCACTGCAGGTGGTTTTCCGCAGCGCAACCGGATTATTTCCGGCTTGTCTGACGCTCTCGTTATCATCGAAGCGGCGGATCCCAGCGGTACTTTTTCCACGGCGCGCCATGCCAAGGCGCAGAACCGGAATATCTATGTTCTGCCCGGCGACATCAAAAGCGGCAATTTTGCCGGCTCCAACAGGCTGATCCGCGAGGGTGCCAAGGCGATATTTTCAGCCACGGACATACTCACCGATTGCTTCGGCGGGAAAAAGGCCGGCTCTGCCGGCACCGGAAAAACCGGTGAGGCTTTTCCGGGCATTGACGTAAAATCCGAAAAGGGTAAAAAGAGAAGAAAAACCGATAAACCTGCCGAAAAGGAAGAAAATCAGCCCGAAGAGAAACCGGCAGCAAA
Organism: Oscillospiraceae bacterium; assembly: GCA_029013165.1. Taxonomy (GTDB): domain Bacteria; phylum Bacillota; class Clostridia; order Oscillospirales; family Acutalibacteraceae; genus UBA6857. The sequence continues at coordinate 2,300 of JAQXMV010000067.1, forward strand.
AAATAGAGAAAAAAATATGCCGGAAGGTATTTCTAAAAACGCTCAGATAGTGTATAATATAATGTCCGAAGGTGTTGTTCATCTTGATGAGATTACGCGCTCCAGCGGTTTGCAGGTGCGATTTGTCTTGGCTGCTCTGACAGAACTGGAGCTTTTCGGAGTCGCCGAAGCCGACGGCCCGAACCGATATGTTTTAGTATAAATCCAAACGAAAAAGGTGAAATGAATGGCAAATTTGATAATAGTGGAGTCACCCTCCAAGGCAAAAACGCTGAAAAACTATCTTGGCAGCAATTATGTGATCATGGCCTCCAAGGGTCATGTCCGGGATCTGCCGGCGGCAAGGCTCAGCGTCGATGTGAAAAATGACTTCGCTCCCAAATACAGCATAGTGAAAGGAAAGGAAAAGCTCGTCAAGGAGCTGAAAGAGGCTGTCAGCGAAAGCGACGAAGTCTATCTTGCCACCGACCCTGACCGTGAGGGAGAGGCCATATCCTGGCATTTGGCACAGATTCTGGGGCTGGATCTCAATAAAAGCAACAGGGTCACTTTCAATGAAATCACAAAGACCGGCGTCAAAAACGGTATGGCAAATCCCCGGAAGGTGGATCTGGATCTGGTCAATGCCCAGCAGGCCCGCCGTATTCTTGACCGCCTTGTGGGCTATAAGCTCAGCCCCTTTGTCTCGCAGAAAATCCGCCGCGGCCTTTCGGCCGGCCGGGTTCAGAGCGTCGCGGTACGCATGATCGTGGACCGCGAAAACGAGATCAGAGCCTTTGTTCCTCAGGAATACTGGTCCCTGGACGGAAAATTCGTCCTGCCCTCCAGAAAGGTTTTCACCGCCGCTTTTTACGGCGATGAAACCGGAAAGATCGAACTGAAAAACGAGGCGGAGACGGACGCTGTCATCAAGCGTCTGGAGGGAGCAAGCTATTATATCAGCTCACTGAAAAACGGCACGCGCAAAAAAAATCCCGCACCGCCCTTTATCACCTCCACCCTGCAGCAGGAGGCTTCCAAAAAGCTCGGCATGAGAGCCGAGCGCACCATGAAGATCGCGCAGGAGCTTTATGAGGGCGTCAATATTCCCGGCTACGGCTCCATCGGTCTGATCACCTACATGAGAACCGACTCTCTGCGTATTTCCGAAGAGGCAAGGCAGGCAACCGATGAATTTATCCGGGCTCACTACGGCGAAAAATATCTTCCCGATAAGCCGCGGTACTATAAATCCAGAAGCAACGCCCAGGACGGACACGAGGCCATCAGACCCTCCACCGTCTCCATCACCCCCGATAGCATCAAGGCGAGCCTGACGGCGGAGCAGTATAAGCTCTATTCCCTCATCTGGAAACGCTTCGTGGCCAGTCTCATGGCTTCCTGCGTTCAGAATACCTCCAAGTTAGAGATCAAGAGCCGCAACTGCGGCGAGAGTGAGGAAAGGTTCTGCCTTTTCACCGCCAGCGGATATTCCGTCAAATTTGACGGCTTCACGGTGCTTTATGATCTCGGCGACGGGGATGACAAATCAAAACTGCCCGAGGGTCTGGTCAAGGATGCCGACCTGAAATTCAGAGAGCTGATCAAGCAGCAGCACTACACCCAGCCGCCGGCGCGCTACACCGAGGAATCCCTCATCAAAACCCTGGAGGAAAACGGCGTGGGACGCCCTAGTACCTATGCGACGATCATTTCCACCATCGTCAAGCGCGAATATGTGGAAAGAAAAGCCAAGCAGTTGATTCCCACGGAGCTGGGCGAGGCCATTGTGAATCTGTTAAAGGATAAATTCAAAAACATCGTCAATGTGAAGTTCACCGCACAGATGGAAATGGATCTGGATAAGGTCGGCGAGGGCAAAGAGGATTATATCAAAATGCTCCACGGCTTCTATGAGGACTTTGAGGAAAACCTCCAGAAAGTCAAGAAGGAGATGGAGGGCGTCAAAATTCAGCTCAAGGAAGATGTCACCGACATTCCTTGCGAGAAATGCGGCAGAATGATGGTGGTCAAAACCGGACGCTTCGGCAAGTTTCTTGCCTGTCCCGGATATCCGGAGTGTAAGTTCACCAAGCCCTTCGTTGTGGAAACCGAGGCAACCTGTCCCCTTTGCGGCGGCAAGGTTATCTCCAAAAAATCCAAGCGCGGCTATACCTTTTTTGGCTGTGACAACTGGCCTGAATGTAATTTCATGACATGGGATAAGCCCACGGCGGAGAAATGCCCCAAGTGCGGCAAATCTCTTTTCAAGGGCAAGGGATCGGTGCTTTCCTGCCTGGACGAGAACTGCGGTTATAAGGCAGAGCCGAAGAAAAAGAAAGAATGAAAATGAGGAGAGCAGAAAAATGAGCGAAAGGATCAAGGTGATCGGTGCCGGTCTTGCCGGCACAGAGGCCGCCTGGCAGCTGGCCGGGGCAGGATATGAGGTCGAGCTTTATGAGATGAAGCCGAAGAAGTTTTCACCGGCTCACCGTTCGCCTCTTTTTGCCGAGCTTGTCTGCTCCAATTCCCTCAAAGCCAAGCGACTGGAGTCGGCGGCTGGACTTCTGAAAGAGGAAATGCGCCGCTTAGGTTCTCTGTGCATTCCCTGCGCAGAAAAATGCGCCGTGCCGGCAGGGGGAGCGCTTGCCGTTGACCGGGAGATTTTTTCCCGTCTTGTCACCGAAAAAATCAACGAGAACAAAAATATTACCGTCATAAACGAGGAGGTAACGGCCATACCCGACGGCAATGTGATCGTGGCCGCCGGCCCCCTTGCCTCCGAAGCCCTCAGCGAGGACATCAGCCGCCTGTGCGGCGGCGGACTGCATTTCTTTGACGCCGCGGCGCCGATTGTTTCCCTGGAAAGCATCGACATGGACTGCGCTTTCACCGCTTCGCGCTATGACCGCGGCGGCGAGAGCGATTACATCAACTGCCCTATGAACCGTCAGGAGTATGAGGATTTTTGTGAGGCTCTTGTTCATGCCGAAAGCGCCGAGCTGCATGCCTTTGACCGGCGCAAAGAGGTCTATGAGGGCTGTATGCCCATCGAGGTCATGGCGTCGCGGGGAAAGGACACCATGCGCTTTGGGCCACTCAAGCCCGTTGGCCTTGTGGATCCGCGGACGGGTCACCGCCCCTGGGCGGTGCTGCAGCTTCGCCGTGAAAATGCTTCGGGAACGATGTTTAATCTTGTGGGCTTTCAGACGAACCTGAAATTCCCCGAACAGAAGAGAGTCTTTTCCATGATTCCGGCTCTGAAAAATGCCGAATTTGTGCGCTACGGCGTGATGCACAGAAATACTTTTATTGATTCCCCGAGGCTTCTCGACGGAGATTTCAGCTTCAGGGAAAGAAGCAATCTCTTTTTTGCCGGGCAGATCACCGGCGTCGAGGGATATATGGAATCGGCCGCCTCAGGCATGATGGCCGGTATCAATATGGCAAGGCGCCTTGCCGGAAAAGAAACCCTCGTTCTGCCGCCCACGACGATGATCGGTGCCCTGAGTCGCTATATCAGTGATGTCAGTGTGAAAAACTTTCAGCCCATGGGAGCCAATTTCGGCATTCTGCCGCCCATGGAGCCGAAGATCCGGGACAAGCAGCAGCGATATGCCGCCTTGTCACAGAGAGGTCTTAGGGATCTTCAAGAATTCATGAAGTGAGGTCAGAAAAAATGATTTTAAGTGAATTTGAGAAAAAAATAGGCTATACTTTCAAAAACATAACTTACCTTGAAACGGCGCTCACCCATTCGTCCTATGCCAATGAGAAGCAGCTTTCAAGGGACTGCAACGAGAGACTGGAGTTTCTCGGTGATTCGGTGCTCGGCGTCATCACTGCCGATTATTTCTATCATAACCTGAATCATCTGCCCGAGGGTGAAATGACGAAAAGAAGAGCCGCCTGTGCCTGTGAGAAGTCTCTTTACGGTTTTGCCAAGGAGATTGATTTGGGCCAATACATCATGCTGGGCAAGGGCGAAGAAAACACCGGCGGACGAAACCGCGCCTCGATTCTTGCCGACGCCTTTGAGGCGGTGATTGCCGCGATTTATCTGGACGGCGGTCTGGAAAAAGCGCGCACTTTTGTGCTGCGGTTTGTCAAGAAAACGGCCAACCAGGAATCCACTTTCCGCGACTATAAAACGGAACTGCAGGAAATCATTCAGAAAAATCCCGACGAGCACCTGACCTATGTTCTGGTCAGTGAAAGCGGCCCGGATCATGACAAGCGCTTTGAAGTCGAGGGCAGACTCAACAGCAATATTATCGGCTGCGGTGTGGGCAGAAGCAAAAAGCTCGCCGAGCAGGCGGCGGCCAAGCAAGCGCTGGAGCTGATGGGGATCAAAAGTTGAAGCATGTCAATGTGGCGCTTTTCGTTCCCGATGAGGGCTGTCCCAACCGATGTAGCTTCTGCAATCAGAAGACCATTTCGGGCAAAACGAAAAAATTGACGGCGCAGGAAGTTTCCGCGGCGGTGAAAACGGCATTGGCTTCAGGTGCCGATTGTAATAAAGGTGAAATCGCATTTTTCGGTGGCAGCTTTACTGCAATCGACACAGACTATATGATCCGTCTGCTGGCCACGGCGAAAGCATATATCGACGACGGCTCTTTTGCCGGTATCCGGATATCCACACGGCCGGACTGTATTGACGAAGAGATCCTTGATCTTTTGAAATATTACGGCGTCACCGCCATCGAGCTTGGCTGTCAGAGTATGTCGGATCAGGTTCTTGCCCTCAACCGCCGGGGCCACTCCTCTGAGGATATCGTCAGAAGTGCAAAGCGGATCAAAGAGAGAGGCTTCGAGCTTGGTGTGCAGATGATGACGGGGCTTTACGGCGACGATGATGAAAGTGCTCTTGAAACGGCGCAAAGGCTGATCTCACTGGCGCCCGACACGGCGCGGATCTATCCGACGGTTGTTCTCGAGGGCACCGAGCTGTGTGAGCTTTATCGCAGGGGTGTTTATTCTCCTCAGAGCCTGGAGGAGGCCGTTTCTCTCTGTGCACGGTTGCTGTTGATGTTCCATAGCAGCGCCATTCCTGTCATCAGGCTGGGACTTCATTCCGGCGGCAATGTGCAGGAGGGTTATGTGGCAGGTGCCTATCATCCGGCTTTCCGCGAGCTGTGCGAGGGGAAAATATACGGCGATCTGATATCCGAGGAGCTGAAAAGGCTGTCGGTTCCCCGGGGTGCCGTCACCGTGGCTGTGGGCAGCCGATATATTTCCATGGCAGTGGGACAGAAAAAGTCCAATCTGCTGCGCCTTGAAAAGGAAGGCTATTCATGTAAGATCATACAGGACGAAAACCTGAAAAAATACGAAATCGAAGTGCGAGGATAAAAAGAATGATATTAACAGCACTGGAAATGCAGGGCTTCAAGTCCTTTCCGGAAAAAACCGTACTGACCTTCGGCAAGGGTATTACCGCTGTCGTGGGTCCCAACGGCAGCGGAAAGAGCAATATATCCGATGCGGTGCGCTGGGTGCTCGGTGAGCAGTCCAGCAAGAGTCTGCGCGGCTCGAAGATGGAGGATGTCATTTTCGACGGAACGAAGATCCGGAAAGCCCACGGCTTTGCCCAGGTCACACTGCGTCTGGATAACACCGACAGATCCATCAAGGGCTGCGACACCGACGAGGTGGCCGTCACCAGAAGATACTACCGTTCCGGCGAAAGCGAATATAAGATCAACGGCGCCTCGGTCAGGCTTCGGGATGTCCATGAGCTGTTTATGGATACGGGTCTCGGCAGAGACGGCTATTCCATGGTCAGTCAGGGCAAAATCGCGGACATGGTCAGCGGCAAAGGTAAGGAATGCCGTGAGATGTTTGAAGAGGCCGCCGGCATTTCCGCCTATCGGTATAAAAGATCCGATTCTCTCAAAAAGCTCAGTCAGGCGGAAGAAAACCTCGTCAGACTCCGGGATATTCTCACGGAGCTCGAGAGCCGGATCGGTCCGCTGAAGCATCAGAGTGAAAAGGCGCAGAAATTTCTCGTCCTTGCCGAGGAGAAAAAAGAACTGGAAATCGGCTTGTGGCTTCACAGCATCGACCGTCTCAAGGAAAGTCTGCGCAGACAGGAGGACGGCATCGCCATTGCCCGCGGACAGTATGAGGACGCAGAAAACGAGCTGGCGGATATCGGCGAGGAAATCGAAAAATGCGTCAGTGACACCCAGGATATCAACATGAAAATTGACGAGATCCGTCAGGGCATTTCGGCACTGGAGGAAAAGGCCTCCCTGGCCGGCAGTGAAGAGGCGGTGCTCAGAAGCAATATCGTTCACAATAATGAGACCATCGAGCGCATCGGCCGCGACCGAAACAGTGCCGAGAGCAGTCAGCAGCAGCTTCAGAAAGAGATCGACACCGAGGAAAAGCTGATCGCTCAGATCAGACAGATCCGTGACGAAAAAAACAGCGAGCTGGTGCGTGTGAGCGCAGAACTGGAAACGATGCTCAGTCGCGGCGGCAATATCGACAGGGAAACGGCCGATATTTCCCGGGATATCAATATTCTGACGAAAAACCTTGCCGACGCGCGTGTGCAGCAGTCGACCGCCGTTTCCGCCATTGGCGAAATTGCCGGAAGAGTGGAGACTGTGGATCAGCAGATTGCTCAGCGTGAACAGGCTCTGGCAGAGCTTGAGGCGGAAAAGAAGAAATCCCAAGACGCGATCGGGCTGTGTAGTGAGAAGCTCACTGAGATCAGCAATACCGTCAAGGGTTATGAAAAAAAGCTCAGCTCCCTTGAAAGCAGAGCCGATGAGGCCAAAAAAGAGCTGGACGAAAAGACCTTCGAGGCACAGCGTGCCGCCTCCAAGGCCAAGATGCTCACGGATCTTGAAAAGAACATGGAAGGTTACTCCGGTGCTGTGCGCAAGGTCATCTCGGCCAGTCAGCAGGGCAAGCTCCGCGGTATTCACGGAACGGTTTCGCAGCTCATCAGCGTGGAAAGCGAATACGCCGTGGCCATTGAGACGGCTCTCGGCAACGCCGTGCAAAATATCATCACCGACAGCCAAAAGGAAGCCAAGGCCGCTGTCGAGTATCTGAAAAACAACAATCTCGGCAGAGCGACCTTTCAGCCGATTGCATCGGTCAGAGGCAGAGACCTTGACGAGGAGGGTCTGGATGACTGCTTCGGCTATGTCGACACTGCCGTCAGCCTTGCTAAATGCGAGGAAAAATATAAAAATATCATTTCGTCTCTACTGGGTAAGGTGGTCGTCGCCACAGATCTCACCTGCGCCATAGAGATTGCCAAAAAATATGATCACCGTTTCAAGATCGTCACCCTGGACGGTCAGGTGGTCAATGCCGGCGGCTCCATTACCGGCGGCTCTCAGAGTCAGAGCGCAGGCATTCTGACCCGAAGCACGGAAATTGAACGCCTGACAAAAAAAGGCGAAACACTGAAAAAGGAAATCGACCAGCAGACAGAGACTTATCATCAGCTGGTGCAGGATCTCGAGCAGGTCGCTTCGGAACTGGCAGAGCAGAGACAGAAGCTCATCGCCGGTCAGGAGGAAAAGATCCGCCTGGAGGGTCAGCTCAACCTTGTGCTGGAGCAGTATTATTCCGCTGTTTCGCTCCTTGATGAGTTAAAGGATGAGAAAAACAGCGCCCACGAGCGAATCGAAGCCATGAAGCAGACGCTGGCTCAGGCAGAAAGTCAGGCACAGGAGCTTTCTCGACAGGTTGAGGAAAACGAGAAAAAGCTCACGGAGCTGGGACAGATGAAAGCGGAACTCGGCAAAAAGCGCGAAACCATGTCTGCGGAAATTTCCGCCCTGAAGCTGGATATTCACGGTGCGGAAAAGGATCTTCAGGCCAGAAATCAGGCCCTCGGTCTGCTGAAAGCACGCCTTGTCAGCCACGAGGACCGGGACAGAGAGCTTGAAAACGAGATCAGTGCTATTCAGCAAAAGAACAAAGAAATCGAAAAAGAGATAGAGCGTATTCATGAGCTTTCTGCTTCCATCGGCGAAAATAGCCGTCAGGCAAAGGAAGAAATCTCTCGTCTGCAGAAAGACAGAAGCGCCACCGAGGAGAAAAGTGCGGCGCTTCGTGCAAGAGAACGGGAAAAATCTGCCGAAAGGGAGAGAGTCAGCGGTGAGCTGGCGCGTCTCGAGGAACGCAAGCAGACCATGACCAAGGACTATGACGATACGCTGACCAAGCTCTATGACGAATATCAGCTGACCAAGCGCGAGGCGGAGGCCGTAGGCCAAAAGCCCGAGGATCCCAAGGCCTCCAACAGAAGACTCTCGGAGATCAAAGGCCAGATCCGTGCCTTGGGCTCCGTCAATGTGGGCGCCATCGAGGAATACAAAGAAGTCAGCGAGCGATATGAATTCATGTCCGACCAGGTGGGCGATGTGGAAAAGAGCAAACGGGAGCTGATCCGGCTCATCGAGGAGCTGACGGACAAGATGTCCAGCCGTTTCCGTGAGCAGTTTGCCAAGATCGGCGAAAACTTCAACGAGACCTTCCGGGAGCTTTTCGGCGGCGGCAGTGCCCAGCTGATTCTGGAGGATCCCACCGATGTGCTGGAGAGCAATATTGATATCAAGCTGCAGCCTCCGGGAAAGAATGTCAAGCGTCTTGATTCGCTTTCCGGCGGAGAAAAAGGACTTTCGGCCATTGCTTTGCTTTTTGCCATCATGAAAGTCAATCCGGCGCCTTTCTGCATCTTCGACGAGGTCGAGGCGGCGCTGGACGATGTCAATGTCACCCGCTATGCTCAGTATGTCAGACGCATGACGGCCAACACCCAGTTTATTCTCATCACCCACAGGCGCGGCACCATGGAGGAAGCCGATGTGCTTTACGGCATCACCATGCAGGAGCAGGGTGTTTCCAAGCTCCTGGAGCTGAAAACCGCAGAGCTTGCCAAAAAGCTGGGCATCACGGAATAAGACAATTAGCTGCATGAACATAGAGCACCTCTGTCGGGCTACAGCAGGGGAGAAAGGCATTCATTTGTAGCCGGAAAGGCAGTGAAAAATACTATGGGTATTTTCAAAAAGTTCGGTTTTGGACTGAAAAAGACAAGAGAGGGCATGACCCAGCGCATCGAAGATGTTCTGGGTGCCTATGAAGAGATAACCGATGATTTTTATGACGATCTGGAAGAGGCACTCATCATGGGTGATGTGGGTATGCAGACCGCCGGTGATATTGTTGCCGAGCTGAAAAAGCGGGTGGCAAAAAACGAGGTCAGAAATCCCAAGCACGCCAAGATGATCATTTCCGATATCATTGCCGACATGATCGACGGCGGCGAGGACATGGGCCTGATTACCATTCCGTCCATCATTCTGGTCATCGGCGTCAATGGCGTGGGTAAGACCACCACCATCGGAAAGCTGGCCGCCATGTATAAAAAGCAGGGCAAAAAGGTCATTCTCGGCGCCGCCGATACATTCCGTGCGGCGGCGATCGAACAGCTGGAGGTCTGGGCAGACAGAGCCGGCGTGGAGCTTGTCAAGCATAAGGAGGGTTCCGACCCTGCGGCCGTTGTCTATGACACCATCAGCGCCGGTATCTCACGAGACTGCGATATCATCATCTGCGACACCGCCGGCAGACTGCACAATAAAAAATATCTGATGGACGAGCTGAAGAAAATCTACAAAGTGGTTGAAAAACAGCTTCCCTATGCCGACCGGGAGATTCTTCTCGTTCTGGACGCCACCACCGGACAGAATGCCGTCAGTCAGGCCAAGGAATTCATGAATGTTGCCGAGGTCACGGGCATTGCTCTGACCAAGCTCGACGGAACCGCCAGAGGCGGCGTTGTGCTGACGATCAAAAATGAGCTGAAACTGCCGGTGAAATTCATCGGCGTGGGAGAGCAGATTGACGATTTGCAGCCCTTTAAGCCGAAGCTCTTTGCCAAGGCTCTCTTTGAGGACACAGGCGTGACCTTTGCCGACGAGGAGGACTGATCATGCGCTTTATCATTGCGACCCACAACGGGCATAAGCTGAAAGAATTAAAGCGTATTCTTGAGCCTTTGGGCATTGACGCCGTTACCGACAGAGATCTCGGCATTACTCTGAGCGAGGCCGAGGAGACCGGCAGCACCTTTGCGGAAAACGCAGAGATCAAGGCTACCTCAGGCTGCCGCGAAAGCGGCTTGCCCTGCATTGCTGATGACAGCGGTTTGGTCGTGGACGCCCTGGGCGGCGAGCCCGGCGTTTATTCAGCCCGATATGCCGGAGAACACGGCGATGATGAGGCCAATATCGTCAAGCTCCTGACAAAGCTCGCTGATATACCGGAAGAAAAAAGAACGGCGCGCTTCGTCTGCAGCATTTGTGTGGTTTTCCCCGACGGCAGAAAGCTGACCGTCGAGGGCAAAAGCGAGGGCAGGATCGGCTATGAAAAAAGGGGAGAGGGCGGCTTTGGTTATGACCCGGTTTTCATGTTCGGAGATCGGAGCTTTGCCGAGCTTTCCGCCGAAGAAAAGGACGAAGTCAGCCACCGCGGCCATGCCCTTCGTGCCCTTGCCCGGGAGCTACCGAAATATATCAACGATTAACCTATAGAAATGGAGACACAGCACTATGACAGGAAAAGAAAGAGCCGCCTATAGAGCGCAGGCAAATCATCTTGAGCCGCTGTTTCAGATCGGTAAAGGCGGACTTTCCGACGCACTGCTCAAGCAGACCGACGACGCTCTTAAAGCAAGGGAGCTTATAAAGTTGAAAGTTCTGCTGGAATCATCGCCCGTGACGGCAAGACAGGCGGCCGATGAAATCGCCGCCGCCCTCGGCGCCGAGGTGATTCAGGTCATCGGCGGCGTGATCGTCCTTTACCGGGAAAGTCCCGAGCTCAGGGAAAAGGCCGCTCAGAAAGAAAAGAACAAGAAAAAGGCGGCTAGGCTGCAAAAAGAAAAGCTCTACGCCGAAAGAAATGAGAGCAAGGGAAAAAGAAAATTCTTCTTTTCTCAGAAAAACGGCAGAGGGAGCAAATAATGCGTATCGGTGTTTTCGGCGGTACCTTTAATCCGCCTCATATAGGGCACCGCCGCCTGGCGGAACTGGTGAAGCAGGCCGTGAACCTTGACAGAGTGCTGGTGATTCCCACTTTTATTCCGCCTCACAAACGGGAACAGTCCCTGGCCGCCGGTGAGGACAGACTGGAAATGTGCCGCAGAAATTTCACGGAGGATTATTTCACCGTCAGCGACACGGAAATCAGACGGGAGGGCAAGAGCTATACCTTTGATACCCTCTGCGCACTGAAAAAAGACTATCCCGGTGATGAGATCTATCTGATCATCGGCTCGGATATGCTTCTGAGCTTTCACCGCTGGTATGAGTATCGGAAGATTCTTTCCATGGCGACGCTGTGCGTCATTTCGAGGGAAAGCACCGTGCCCTGTTCTCAGCTGGCAGATTACGCACGCGACACCTTGGGGCTTTTGGCAGAGAGAGGTGAGATCATCCTCCTTGACACAGAGCCGTTGGAGTGTTCCTCCACGGATATCCGTTTTGATCTTCTCTGTGGTGGCAGTGGTTTCCCCTATCTTTGTCAGGAAGTGGCAGACTATATCAAAGAAAAGAGCCTTTATATCGATGCCTATACCCCGTATCGGCAACTTCTTCGCGGCAGGCTGAAGAAAAAGCGTTTTCTTCACTCTCTCAATGTTGCCGACAGTGCCAGGGAGCTGGCAAGGCTTTACGGCGGTGATGAAGAAAAAGCCTATTTTGCCGGCTTACTTCATGATGTCATGAAAAATGCAGAAGCCGCTGACCAGTTGCAAATTATGGAAAAAGGTGGTATAATACTAAGCCAAACCGAGAAAAATAACCCCAAGCTGTGGCATGCCATGGCCGGGGCGGCTTATCTTCGCCTGGAAATGGGCGTGGAAGATGAGGATATCATAAATGCGGTGAGATACCACACCACCGGCAGAAAGGAAATGTCCCTGCTGGAAAAAATCATCTACATTGCGGATTTCATCTCTGCGGAGAGAGACTATCCCGATGTGGAGGTCATGCGCCATTTGGCACTGGGCGAAAGCCTGGAGGCCGCGTCTCTTTATTCACTGCAGTATACCATCGGCAGTCTTGCGCCCAAGGCGCAGCTGATCCATACCGACAGTGTGGAGTATTATAACGAGCTTATTATAGAAAGAATGAAAGGGGATCAGACAGATGACAGAGCTTGAGCTTGCAAGAAACATAGTAAAGGTTCTTGACAATAAAAAGGGAAGCGACATCACCGTGATTGAGATTACGGAACATTCCATCGTCGCCGATTATTTTGTGATTGTAACGGGTACATCCAACACCCATGTCAAGGCTCTTGCCGACGAGGTCGAATATGAGATCGGTCTGCTGGGCAAAAAGCCCGATCACATCGAGGGCAGAGCTACGGGTTGGATTCTGCTGGATTACGGCAGCGTTCTGGTTCATGTTTTCACCGGAGAGAGCCGCGAATACTACAATCTGGAACGCCTGTGGCAGGACGCGAGGAAAGTCGATGTTTCCGACCTTGTGAAATAAGCGATGTATTGACAGAATAATAATTAAACGGAGTGATAAATTTGTACTACGATTTCAAAACATCCGAAGCAAAATGGCAGAAAAAATGGGAAGAGGCTGGCGTGTTCCATGCTCAGGATAATTCCGATAAGAAGAAATTCTATGCTCTTGTCGAGTTCCCTTATCCCAGCGGAGCCGGTATGCATGTGGGCCATATCAAGGCTTATTCCGGCCTTGAGGTCGTCTCGAGAAAGCGCAGAAAGCAAGGCTATAATGTGCTTTTCCCCATCGGCTTTGACGCATACGGCCTGCCGACGGAAAACTACGCCATCAAAACCGGTATTCATCCGAGACAGGTAACGGATAACAATATTAAAAAATTCACCAGTCAGCTCAAGAGAGTCGGTTTCTCCTTTGACTGGGACAGAGTGATTGACACCCCGCAGGAGGATTATTACAAATGGACGCAGTGGATCTTCTTGAAGATGTTTGAAAACGGACTGGTGTTCCGCGATAAGACGCTTGTCAACTACTGCCCGTCCTGCAAGGTGGTGCTGTCCAATGAGGACTCTCAGGGCGGCAAGTGCGACATCTGCCACAACGATGTGGTGCAGAAATCAAAAGATGTTTGGTACCTGCGGATTACCGCGTATGCCGACAAACTGCTGGA
>JAQXMV010000068.1 GCA_029013165.1 Oscillospiraceae bacterium
CCACCGACGAGTTCTTTAAAAATCAGGTACTCAACAAAATCTGAAAGAGAGAGCAGTAAATCATGGCCGAATTTCTGAGATTAAAAAAGTCCAACTGCAAAAACTGCTATAAATGTATCAGGCATTGCCCGGTGAAATCCATCCGTTTTTCCGGCAACCAGGCTCATATTGTCCCGGAGGAATGTATCCTCTGCGGTCAGTGCTTCGTCATCTGTCCTCAGAACGCCAAGCAAATCGACAACCAAAGAGAAAAAGTGCGGGTTCTGCTTCAGTCCGGCGCCCCGGTCTATGTGAGCCTTGCGCCGTCCTTTGTCGCCAACTATAACGGCGTTGGCATCGAAGCCATGGAACAGGCCTTACGCCGTCTCGGCTTCGCCGGCGCAGAGGAGACAGCCATCGGTGCCAAAATGGTCAAAAGCGAATATGAGCGCATCATCAGCGACGAAGCACCGGAGGTACTGATATCCTCCTGCTGTCATTCCCTGAATCTGCTGATACAAAAATATTTCCCCTCCTGTCTGCAGTATCTTGCCAAGGTTAAAAGCCCCATGCAGGCGCACTGTGCCGACATCAAAAAGCGCCACCCGGAAGCAAAGACCGTTTTCATCGGTCCCTGCCTTGCCAAAATGGACGAGGCTTCCCGATATGATGAGGTGGACGCCGTGCTCACCTTTGAGCAGCTCACGGAATGGTTCAGTGATGAGGAGATCACCCTCGTGCAGCAGCAGGACGCCAAAGAGGACAGCAAAACAAGACTTTTCCCCACCTGCGGCGGTATTCTCAAAACCATGAGCGAAGAGGACAACTATTCCTATATTGCCATTGACGGTGCGGAGAACTGCATCAACGCCCTCAGAGACATCGAAAACGGCCACATCACCAACTGCTTCATCGAAATGTCCGTTTGCGTAGGCAGCTGCGCCAACGGCCCGGTCATGGAAAAATATCATCACTCCCCCGTTCAGAGCCAGATCGCCATTGAGCGCTATGCCGGAAAAGAGGACTTCACCGTCCCCCAGCCCGATGCCAGAGAAATGAAAAAAATACTTCCCCTGCTGAACCCGGAAAAAATGCGTCCCGGAGAAAGAGAGATCACCGAGACCCTCAAAAAAATGGGCAAAACCAAACCGGAGGACGAGCTGAACTGCGGCTCCTGCGGCTATAATACCTGCCGTGAAAAGGCCATTGCCATCATTCAGGGAAAAGCGGAAATTTCCATGTGCCTGCCCTATTTAAAGGATAAGGCCGAGAACTTCTCCGACAACATCATCAGCAACACGCCAAACGGAATCATCGTCCTCAATGACAGTCTGGAAATCCAGCAAATCAACCGTTCTGCCCTGAAAATATTCAACCTCAGAAGCGAAAGCGATGTGATGGGCGAATCCGTGGTCAGGGTACTGGATCCGCAGCTTTTCATGGATGTCCTCGCCACCAAACGCAGCATCCATGATGTGAGAGTTTATCTGGCCGAATATAACCGTTATATCGAGCAGTCCATCATTTATGACCGTGCCTATAACATCATGATCTGTATTATGAAAGATGTCTCCGATGAAGAAAGCGCCCGAAAGCGCAAGGAAGAGATCAGCCATAATACCGTTGAAATCACCGACAGAGTGGTCAATAAGCAGATGAGAATCGTTCAGGAGATCGCTTCCCTGCTAGGCGAAACGGCCGCTGAAACAAAAATTGCACTGACGAAGCTAAAGGAGTCTCTGTCTGATGAATGATCTTTGCGCCGATATCGGCTATTACAGCGTCAATCATGTGGGAGAAGAGCTTTGCGGAGACAATGTGGAGGTCGTGGAAAATGACGACGGCATCGTCGCTGTGCTTGCCGACGGCCTCGGCAGCGGCGTCAAGGCAAATATCCTGGCGACTCTCACATCAAAAATCATTTCCACCATGATTGCCCGCGGTCTTTCCATAGAGGACTGCGTCGAAACCATCGCAGCCACTCTGCCCGTATGCTCCGTACGGGGCGTTGCCTATTCAACCTTCACCATCATCAAAATCAACCGCAATAAAGAAGCGGAAATTTTCCAGTATGATAATCCCCATGTGATCATGTTCCGTGACGGCGTGAATTACGATTATCAGAAGTCGGAGATCAACATTGACGGCAAGAAAATATTCAAATCCGTCATCCGGCTCAAGGAAAACGATATTTTCATCGCCATGAGTGACGGCTGTCCTCATGCGGGCGTCGGCAATCTTTATAATTTCGGCTGGCAGCTTGAGGATATCACGAACTTCATGGAGAGCTTCACGCAGGTCGGTTTCACGGCCAAAACCCTGGCAAAAATCCTCGTGGACGAGTGTTACCGCCTATACGGCGAAAAGCCCGGAGACGACACGACGGCCTGTGTGCTGCGAATCCGAAAAAGAGAGGCAGTTAATCTGCTTTTCGGTCCGCCCATGGACAGAAACGACACCGACAAAATGATGTCCCTTTTCTTCTCGAAAGAGGGAACGCACATCATCTGCGGCGGCACCACCTCCACCATTGCCGCGGCCTATCTCGGCAAAGAGCTGAAGCCCACCCTTGATTTTGTGGATAAGGACATTCCGCCCATCGCCACCATTGAGGGGGTGGATCTTGTGACCGAGGGTGTTATCACCATCAACCGCGTGGTGGAATACGCCAAAGACTATCTCGGTGCCAACGAGCAGTATCAGAACTGGAGCGTCAAACGAGACGGCGCTTCCCTGATCAGCCGTGTTCTTTTTGAGGATGCCACGGACATAAACTTTTATGTCGGCCGGGCGATCAACCCGGCACACCAGAACCCTGATCTCCCCATTAATTTCAACATCAAGATGAACCTCATCAAGGAGCTTTCGGAAGCGCTGCGGAAAATGGGAAAACGGGTCAAAGTCAGCTATTTTTAATAGATATCAGCCGCCTGCGGCGGCCATATCATCGTATATATAGGAAAGGATAGTTCAAATGAGAAAATTCGATACCAAAGTACAGTATCTCAAATACAAGGTTCTGCGCGAGGTTGCCACCCACGCCTGGACCGATACGCTGATGGATAAGTTACTCGATATTCCGAAAATCATCGTTCCCGGCGACGAGCCGACCATGCGCTGCTGCGTTTATAAAGAGAGAGCCATTCTCTCCGAGCGCGTCAAGCTGGCCATGGGCAAAAGCGAAGAGGAGAACCGAATCATCGAGGTTATCGACATCGCCTGTGACGAGTGTCCCATGGGCGGCTATGAGGTCACGGAAGCCTGCCGCGGCTGTCTGGCTCACCGCTGCGAAGATGTGTGCAAATTCGGCGCCATCTCCTTTGACCGGCACCAGAAAGCGCACATTGACAAAAGCAAATGCAAGGAATGCGGCAAATGCTCGAAAGTCTGTCCCTACAGCGCCATTATCAATCACACCAGACCCTGCGAAAAATCCTGCAAGGTCAAGGCCATCAGCATGAGCGAGACCAAGGCGGCCAAAATCGACTACAGCAAATGCATCAGCTGCGGCGCCTGTGTTTATCAGTGTCCCTGGGGTGCCATCACCGATAAGTCCTTTATTCTGGACTGTATCCGTTTCCTCAAAGACAGTGACAACAACAAGAATTATAAAGTCTATGCCATTGTGGCACCGTCCATTTCCAGCCAGTTTGTCTACGCCAAGCTCGGACAGGTCATCAGCGGCATTAAGGCCCTCGGCTTCCACACCACCGTGGAGGCGGCTCTGGGCGCCGACATGGTTGCTTTCAAGGAGTCGGAAGAGCTGATCGAAAAGGGCTTCCTCATGAGCTCCTGCTGTCCTGCTTTCGTCAAATATGTTGAAAATGGCTTCCCGCAGTTGAGAGAGCTCATGAGCACCAATCTCTCCCCTGCCGCAACCATCGCCAAGCATATTAAATCCGGCGATCCCACCTGCAAGACCGTTTTCATCGGGCCCTGCACCGCGAAAAAGGCGGAATACCACCGGGAGGAAGTCAGACCTTATATCGACTGCGTCATCACCTTTGAAGAGCTTCAGGCTCTTTTCGACAGCAAGAAAATCGACATCACAACCCTGGAGGAGGACTACCTGGACAACGCCTCCTATTACGGCCGTATTTTTGCCCGCAGCTGCGGTCTCACCGACGCCATGGCTGAGGGTATCAAGGAGCATCACTCCGACTTTGAAATGAAGCCCGTTCCCTGCAACGGCATCGAAGAATGCCGCATTGCCTTGCTTCGCAAAAATAAAAATATCCTCGACGGCAATTTCATCGAGGGTATGGCCTGTATCAACGGCTGTATCGGCGGCGCCGGCTGTCTCACCCACGGCGAAAAGAACCGTGCCGAGGTGGATAAATACGGTGCAGAGGCCATGGAAAAGACCATCAGCGACGCCATCTCGCTGATGAATATCAACTGATCCGTCCTTTCAGACAAAAAAAGGAAAAAACAAGGCGTTCTGCCTTGCTCCAGCTTGTCGAAATATATTTTCGACAAGCTGGAGACTGCGAGAAATGATGGCCGATGCCGTTTTCTTCGAGCGATAGGCATTAGGGTGACACGTAAAAATCCCAAACCGCCCGAAAGAGCGAATTTTCGCGTCTTTTCGGCGCTTCGGACTGGAAAGACGCGCGTCTGTCGGCG
>JAQXMV010000069.1 GCA_029013165.1 Oscillospiraceae bacterium
AAGAAAATCAAATTGGCCACCTATGCTTCCCGGTGCATCGAGAACGAAATTCTGATGTATTTGCGCAAAACCTCCAACAGGAAAAATGAAATGTCCATTGACGAACCGCTGAATGTCGACTGGGACGGAAATGAGCTGCTTTTGAGCGACGTGCTTGGTGGGGACAGTGACTCGGTGAACCGCAATATTGAAATGCGCGATGAGCGCAAACAGTTGTTGCGCTTGGTGGACAATCTGAGTGAAAGAGAAAAACAGATCATGATTATGCGTTTCGGCCTTTTTGGCTCCAAAGAATACACTCAAAAACAGGTGGCGGATATGCTTGGTATTTCACAGAGCTATATATCACGGCTGGAAAAAAGAATCGTCGAGAAGCTAAAAAAAGAAATATGTGCAGAAAATCCATAATAGCTTTTAATAGAATATTCATTTTAATTTAAGGTTTATGGCATATTATTATTCATTACATTGCCCAGGAATGGATAAAAATGTGAGGAGTAATTCTATGCTGTTAAAATTTATTGTGAGCTTTTTGGCAGGAATCGGCGCAGGTCTCGGTACCGGCTTTGCCGGAATGAGCGCTGCGGCAGTTATCACGCCGGTGCTGGTAACCTTTCTGGATATTCCGGCATATCAGGCCGTGGGTATCGCCCTTGCCAGTGATGTCCTTGCCAGCGCCGTCAGTGCATGGACCTATAATAAGAATAAAAACATTGACATAAAAAACGGACTGATCATGATGGTGACGGTTCTTGTGTTTACCTTTGTGGGCAGTTATGTGTCATCTTTGGTACCCGTCACAACGATGGGAAACATCTCCATGTTTATGACGGTTTTTCTCGGCCTGCGGTTTATTTTTAAGCCCGTGATGACGACGAAGCAGTCTATGGAGCAGGCTGATCCCAAATCAAAGGCAATCAAGTCGGTTCTGTGCGGAATGGTCATCGGTTTCATCTGCGGCTTTGTCGGTGCGGGAGGCGGCATGATGATGCTGCTCATTCTCACGAGCGTGCTGGGCTATGAGCTGAAAACCGCTGTCGGAACCAGTGTGTTTATTATGGCGTTTACGGCCTTTACCGGTTCGGCGAGTCATTTTGCCATCGGCGGTGTGGCAGACTGGTGGGTGCTGGCATTTTGTGTGATTTCCACCCTACTGTGGGCGCAGATCGCGGCAAAGGTTGCGAACAAAGCAAAGCCGGCTACCCTAAACAGAATCACCGGTGCGGTTTTGGTAACCATCGGTGTGGTCACGATTTGCTTTGAGTATCTCGGAAAATAATCGAATCCCAATGGTTTTGGCGGTGCTGAGAAAATCAGCACCGCCTTTTATAATAATATTTAATCGACCATCTGTTAGGATTTTATTGACTTTTGAATAATGTTGCGATAAAATGAACGTTGTATGAAATGATATTCTATATATCGGAGGAAAATGTATGAGTTTCGCAGCCGGATACGGAAAAACCAATGTTGATCTGCTCTTTGAGGGTATGCCGCGTCTGCCGGAAGAGGGAGAGGAAATTTATACCGATAAGTTTTCTATTTGCCTCGGTGGCGGCGTGCCGGGTACCATGGTGACACTCAGCCGCCTGGGTATTGAAACCAAAAATGTGACCGAGCTTTCCGACGATATGTTTTCGGCCTTTGCCGAAAAGGAGTTTCGTAAGGCTGGCTGTGAACCGATCAATGTCTATAACGGCGGCAAGGTGGCCGTCAATATCACTGCCGCCGCCATCACCAGCAGGGATCGCACCTTTTGGTCCTACGGCAATAACGAAGTGTCGGTTTCTCCGGAGGAAGTCTATCAGGCGATGCACGGTGCGAAGATCGCAGCGATGCACACTGGCTTTCCGGAGGTTTACAGGAGGCTGAAAAGCGAGGGGACTACCATTATTCTGGACACGGGCTTCATTGATGATATGACCCTGGAAGGCTACGCCGACATTTTGCAGATTGCCGATTACTTTTTACCCAACCGAACAGAAGCGCTGAAGCTGACCGGTGAAAGCGATGTGAAAAAAGCCGCTGTCAAGCTGTCGGAATACCTCAAAATAGTGATTATTAAACTTGACAGCGAAGGCTGTCTGATCTATCAGGATGAGAAATTCACTTTTGTTAAAAGCATTGACGAATTTATCAGGGTGGACTCCACCGGTGCAGGCGACGCTTTCTTTGCCGGCTTTATTTACGGACTGATGAAGGATGAGCCGATAGAAAAATGTGTACTTTACGGCAACCTGACCGGCGGCAAATGTGTGACGGCAGTCGGCTGCACAACAGCCTATCTGACGGAAAGTGAACTCCGTGCCCTTGCTGAAAAATATCAGGATAACATAGGAGTCTATCATGGATAAAAAAGATTATTCATCGTGGCTGGTGGTTTCGGATATTGACGGAACCCTGAACCATAAGCTGCGTTTTACGCCGAAAGTGAACACTGCTGCCATTGACCGTTTTGTTCACGCCTTAAAGGGAAATTTCACGCTTGCTTCGGCAAGAAGTGTCGCTTCTCTTCGACCGCACTATATGAATCTGCCCGATGTCCATACGCCTGCTGTGGTTCTCAACGGCGCAGGGATATACGATTTTACCAAGGAAAAGATGATCTGGTTCAATCCCATTCCCGAATGTGGTGTTGAAATCGTCAGGAAAACCATGGAACAGTTTCCTTTCCTTGAAATCGGCATTTTTACCGATGACGGAATTCATCTCGTGCGTCCGCGCATCATGTCGCCATGCATGATGATGGCCGACCATTTGGAGCATCAGCGTCACAGCAGTCTGGTCAGTGTTCCGAAAGGAAACTGGGGAAAGGTCATTTTCTTCTGCCCGCCGTGGCAAAAGCAGAAAATCAGAGACTATGTGTATTCGATCAGTGATCCAAAGCAATTGTCCTATATTGAAACGGCGGTGGTGTCTTTCGACATGGTGGCTAAGGATACCCACAAGGGCAATGCTGTTTTGCAGCTTGCTAAGCTGTTACATGTGCCCGAAAGCAATATCTGCGCCATAGGCGATTATTATAACGATCTTGATATGCTCAAGACCGTTGCGCATCCTGCCTGCTGCGATCAGGCGCCCCGCGCCATTCATGAGGTCTGCGAGTATCATGCTTGCCACTGCAATCAAGGTGCCGTTGCGGATTTCCTCCATTACATTGAAAAGAATTATTGATATAAATAAACACGATGAAAGGAGAAATATCATGAAAAAAATTCTTTGTCTTTTACTCACCCTTGTCTTAACTTTTTCTCTTTGTGTTCCGGCGTTTGCTGCTGACGAAAGCCAAACTCCGGCAGAACCGGTCTATGAGAGCGAATACCCGTTTATTATGATCCGGGGTATTCGGTTTGACGGCCTTACATACGAAGAGTCAGGCGAGCTTGCTCTGCGTTTCAATTTCCTTGATCTGCTGACATTTTTCACTGATCTGATTAGCAAATCTGTCAAGGGCAATAAGGACGCCTTTTATGAGAGCGTTGCCTCCTATGCCAAAAAGCTCCTCGGCCCTCTTGCCAGCGACAAGGACGGCAGTTCTCTTTATCCGGTAACGATGATACAGTATCCGACGGCACTGAGCAACGACCCTGAGATCAAAGAGCTTATTGAGGAAAGCACAGACAACGAATATGGCATGACTCACAGAGCCGGAGAGCTTTTCGGTTATGAGAACACCTATCTTTTTGAATATGACTGGAGAAAGGATCCCCTGGTTCTTTCCGACGAAGTCAATGAGTTGGTCCAGACAGCCAAAAAGGAAACCGGTAAAGATAAGGTGAACATTGCCTGCTGCAGTATGGGCGGCATGGTGGCAACGGCCTATCTTTATGAATACGGATACGACGACGTCAACAGCATTGCCTATCTTTCCGGCGCACAGAACGGTACCTATGTTGTTGGTTCTGCCATGAGTGGCGACATTTGTTTTGATGCCGAGACCATCAGTAATCTTGTGAACTATTATACCGACGGTATCCATCCGATTCTGACTTTCCTCATTCATTTCATTGACAGGATAGGGGTATATAAGCCCGTCTGCAACTTCTTGAATAACTTCTTCGAGAAATATGAGGACAGGATTTACGATGAGATCCTGCGCGATTGCTTCGGAACCTCTCTCGGCCTTTGGGGTATGTGTCCCGATGTGGATTTCGACCGCGCCTATGACAATATTTTCGGCGGCCACGAAGCGGAATATCCTGTGGTTACGGAAGCCCTGAAGCATGTGAAAAAGTTTGTTTTCAGCACCGAAGAAACTATGCTGGGCGCACAGAAGGCCGGTGTCAAGCTGTCAGTTGTTTCCAATTACAACCGTCCTCTGGTGCCTGTTTATGACAAAGCCAATCTCAACGGCGACTCGGTTCTTGAGACGGAGCTGACTTCCAATTTTGCCACCGTAGCCCTTCACGGCGAGGTGCTCAGTGATGACTATATCGCCGCCGCAGACAAAAAGTATATCTCACCGGACAAGGTTGTGGACACCTCAACCTGTCTCTTTAAAGATAACACTTGGATGGTCAAGGACGCGCCCCATGTGGCAGGAAGCTACGGCACGGATTACAGCGATCTGGTGTTCTGGCTCATCACAAGCGACCGTCAGCCCACTGTGACCATGAACGAGAGATTCCCGCAGTTCCTGGCCGTTGATAAGAACCTGAACTTTATCAGTGAGTGATCTGCTTATTATGACAAAACCCCGGTTGTGACTACTTTCACGACCGGGGCTTTTTATCGTTTTATTTACTGAATTTTCGGATCACGGCATAAATAGCGCCGGCAGTCAGCAGAAGAGCGCCTGCTCGGGTCAGATCGGTTTTTACCTGCTCGACACAGGTGGGCGCATGACTGAAAACAAATTCTTTCAAGGGATAAGCCGGTTTATATTTTCCGCCGCAAAGCTGTAACATCGTGACGGTGTAAGTGCTGTAATTGCGCACATCATCTTCTGTCACTTCAAAAATTCGCACGCCGCGTTGGGAACCGGGACCGTAGGTGTTGAAGCCGGCGCCCTGGGTATAGCCGAGATCAATGCCCTGATAATTTTCAACGAAGCTATTGACATGATCGTGGCCGACATAGAAAGCAAAGATATCACCTTTTTCCTTCAGCGCGTCAAATTCACCGGTATTGACGCCGGGAACAGCAGGGGATTCGCCGAGGAATCCGCCATTGGAATAGGCAGTGTCACTGAGCTTATAAAAGGTGTTTTTACGGTCGTGGTACGCCTCCACTCTGCCACGGGTAAAGAAATTGACTTTTTTCAGAATATCATAAAACTCACACAAGGGAATATGCTGAAAAACAATGCCCGGAAGGTAGGCACCGTCTCTTTGGAAAAACGCGTCTCTCGTGTCTTTGTACCACTGGATTTGTTCAGGCTTCACCGGGGAATAGGAGCCGTTAGCCTCCTTTTTGTTGGAGTCAATCAGATAAAGAGCGAGAAGATCCTTTTCGCCACTGCTGTCTTTCACCGTGATGCAGTGAGTGCCCGGATCCTCTTCGCAGCGGGCAGGTCCCATGATACAGCCCGGCTTAGAAGCATAGATTTCTGCCTGTCTGCTCTTGCTGACGGAACAGTCATCATCATGATTGCCGAAAGTGTATGTAAAGGGTATCCCTCTTTTGATCAGCGGTTCAAGAAAAGCGCTGATACAGCCTTCGACTCTTTTCTCTGTGTCCTTTTCATAGGAGGCCGAATATCCCTGTATCTGATCTCCGGTGAAAACCACCAGGTCGGGTTTTTCTTTTTCCAGGGCAAGATCAATCAGCTTCACCGTGTCCGGATTGAGACGGGCGTTTTCCTGTATGTCAGCGATTTGCATGATTTTAAATTTACCGTTGTCAAAATGAAGATTATTTTCCATCTTGAAGTCTCCTGCGTTTATATTTATACATAGTGTATCATTTTGTCTATGTTCTTGTCAAGGACTATGTCACCCCCTAGAATAATTTTACATATAATTATACTGATAAATCATATTTTAGGAGGATTCAAGTGACATACACATATATCAAATTCGACAGCGTCACCCTGGCTGAAAAAGCCCGGTCTTTATTGACGACCCATAAAATAAAATCAAGAATTCGCCGCAATCCCAACCCGAATCATAAAGAGGGCTGTAATTATGCCCTCGTCATTGACACCGATGTCTGGAAATCCTACGATCTGATCAACGCAGCAAAGATCAAAAATCTCGGTGTGGAAAGCTATCGTGAGCGAATATGATATACCTTGATAATGCCGCCACCTCTTTTCCGAAGCCGCGAAGCGTCCTCGACGCCATGGTCAGAGCACAAAGAGATTTCGGCGCAAACCCCGGCAGGGGAGGACACAGTCTGACCATGAGAGCCGGAGACGAGGTCTATGCCGCCAGAGAGCTTCTCTCCAATATGTTTCACTGCAGCAGTGACAGGGTCATATTTACCAATAACTGTACAACCTCTCTCAATATGGCAATCAACGGCCGCGCAAAAAAAGGCGACCATATTGTCATATCCGATCTTGAGCATAACTCGGTTCTTCGTCCGGTATATGATCTTTATGAAAAAGGAAAAATAACTTATAGTGTTTTTACCGTCGATCCAAAAGATGAAGAGAAAACGTTGCGTAATTTTCTTTCCAGTCTGCGCAGTAATACTTCTATGGTGATCTGCACCATGGTCTCCAATGTTTTCGGTACGGTTCTGCCGGTAAAAAGGATCGCAGCAGAGTGCCAAAAAAGGAAGATTTGTTTTGTCCTCGACGGTGCTCAGTCAGCGGGTGTTTTTCCCATTGACATGAAAAATGACGGTATTGACATTTTGTGTGCTCCGGGGCACAAGGGTCTTTACGGCCCCATGGGCACCGGCGTACTGATGC
>JAQXMV010000070.1 GCA_029013165.1 Oscillospiraceae bacterium
TGCAGACCGAAGAATAGGGCAGGACGGAGCCGTCGCTGAGGGTAATCTTTTTGTTTTTAGCATCCAGTTTTTCGGCCGATAGGCCGTAGAGTACCTCACAGCCGTTTTTTTCATAAAAATCGCTGTCTCTATAGTTTATGCGGGAAAGATCGGTCTTGCCCTCTAAATAATAGGAGATCAGGGGACGGCAATAGACCGGTCTGTCCTCTCGGGAGATCACGGTGATTTTTCCCTCTTTGTCGGTGCTTCGGATTCCCTCAATACAGCCGGCGGCGGCCACGCCGTTGCCGATGATTACATATTCAGCCATGATCGGTCACCTCTCTTCAAATACGATTGCGTGATTCGGACAGCCCCTGACGCAGGCAGGCTCGTCGCAGGCGTTGCCGCTGCACAGCTCACACTTCTGCATGACGCCGTCTTCACCCAAGGCAAGAGAGCCGTAGGGACAGACGAGAATGCAGGTCAGACAGCCGACGCATTTATTCTTGTTGATTTTGATGATGCCGTCCTGCTGACGGATCGCGCCGGCAATACAGCTTTTGACGCAGATGGGATCCGTGCAGTGGCGGCAGGAGACGGCGAAAGAGATCTTGTCGTCTCCCTCAATGTGTATGCGGGGGAAAATCGTCTTGCCCTTGAGGGCTTCCGCCATATCCGTCATGCCGGAATTGGCAAAGGCACAGTTATATTCGCACAGATGGCAGCCGAGGCACCACTGTTCGTTGACATAAACTCTTTTCATGTGTTTGGCCTCCTTATTCTCCGGCATGGGAAATTCCGAGAATTTCCAGCTCTTTTTCCGTCATGCCGATTCCTCTGAGCATCAGGCGGTTGCCTCGGAGGGCTTCTATGGAGTTGATACCCATACCGCCCATGAGCTCCTTGATTTCATGACGCCAGGCGTCCATGAGATTGACCAGTCGCTGACTGCCGATATCCGGGTTCAGGCGCTTGACCAGCTCGGGACGCTGGGTGGCGATGCCCCAGTTGCACTTGCCCGTCTGGCAGGTGCGGCAGAGATGACAGCCCAGCGCCAGCAGGGCTGCGGTGGCCACATAGCAGGCGTCGGCACCCAGGGCGATGGCTTTGATCACATCGGCAGCGCTTCGGATACTGCCGCCGACCACCAGGGAGACATTGTTGCGGATTCCCTCATCGCGGAGTCTCTGGTCGACGCAGGCGAGAGCCAGCTCAATGGGAATGCCCACATTGTCACGGATGCGCGTGGGTGCCGCACCGGTACCGCCGCGGAAGCCGTCAATGGCGATGATGTCTGCGCCGCTTCTTGCGATACCGCTGGCGATGGCGGCGATGTTATGAACGGCGGCAACCTTGACGATGACGGGCTTTGTGTAGTTCGTGGCCTCTTTCAGAGAATAGACCAGCTGACGCAGGTCTTCGATGGAATAAATGTCATGATGGGGAGCCGGGGAGATGGCGTCAGAGCCCTCGGGAATCATTCGTGTGCGGGAGACATCGCCGACGATTTTTGTGCCGGGAAGATGGCCGCCGATACCGGGTTTTGCGCCCTGACCCATTTTGATTTCCACGGCGGCTCCGGCTTTCAGATACTGCTCATGAACGCCGAATCGGCCGGAGGCAACCTGAACGATCGTATTTTTGCCGTAGCAATAAAAGTCCTCGTGGAGACCGCCCTCGCCGGTGTTATAAAGGATACCGAGCTGTTCTGCGGCTCTGGCCAGGGAGGCGTGGGCGTTATAGCTGATGGAGCCATAGCTCATGGCGGAGAACATGACCGGCATGGAAAGTTCCAGCTGAGCCGGGAGATCGGTGATGAGTTTGCCGATCGGATCACGGCTGATCTTTTCCGGCTTTTTGCCGAGGAAAACCTTGGTTTCCATAGGCTCACGCAGGGGATCAATGGGCGGGTTGGTGACCTGAGAGGCATTGATGAGGATTCTGTCCCAATAGACGGGCAGGGGCTTGGGGTTACCCATGGAGGAAAGCAAGACACCGCCGCTTCCGGCCTGCTTGTAAACTTCCTTTATGGTGTCGCTCTGCCAGTTGGCGTTTTCGCGCAACGTGCAGTCGCTTTTGACGATTTTCAGAGCCCGTGTGGGACAAAGGCTGACGCAGCGCTGACAGTCCACACATTTCGTCTCGTCGCTCTGCATAATGCCCTTGCGCGGATTGAAAAAGTGCACTTCGTTGGCACACTGTCGCTCGCAGACGCGGCAGGCAATACAGCGGTTTTCGTTGCGTATTACCTCGAATTCGGGATAGATGAAATCGACACTCATATTTCTGCACCCTCCTTTACGGTGATGATGACCGGCTCTCCGCCGGCGGGAGCCCAGATGTTTTCCGCCGCCGGCTCCATGGTGCGTATGGAAGCCTCTTCACTGGCGATGAATACTTTATCGTCTTTTTCGCCGACGACCATGGAACGCAGCTTGAGCCTGTCATTGAGCGCCATCAGGCCGCCGTCAAAGCCGAGAACAATGGAAAAAGGTCCCGTGACCAGCAGGCTGGGGAACATGGTGCGCAGATAGATGTGCTTTTCCTTGTCCTCCAGGTCGGTCTTTTTTTCGATAGTGCTCCAGAAAGGCGCGGCAATGACGCTGGCCGCCTCGTTCAGGGTCAGCCCCTGACGGCGCACAAGATAGTCGAGAATATAGGTAATAACCTCCGTGTCGGTCTGGAGGGTACATTTGTAGCCGAACATTTCGATGAAACGGCGGTTGGCGTCGTAGGAGGAAATTTCACCGTTGTGCACGATGGAATAATCCAGCAGGGTGAAAGGATGAGCGCCGCCCCACCAGCCGGGGGTATTCGTGGGATATCGGCCGTGGGCCGTCCAGGAATAGCCTGCATACTCGTCTAATTTATAGAAAACGCCGATGTCCTCAGGAAAGCCGACAGCCTTGAAAGTACCCATGTTTTTGCCGCTGGAAAAAACATAGGCGCCGTTCATTTCCGTGTTGATTTTCATGACGGTCCTCGCCACAAATTCCTTTTCATCCACCTGCATACTGGCAAGAACCGACTGCAGGGGCGCCACAAAATAGCGCCAGATGATCGGTTCGTCGGTGATCTGCGGAATCTTTCTGGTGGGAATCAGCTCGGATTTGACGATTTCAAAGCGTTCTTTGAGGAAGCTCTCGCACTCTTTTCTGGTGGTTCTGTCGTCGAAGAACATATGAAGCGCATAAAAATCTTTGTATTCGGGATAAATTCCATAGCCGGCAAAACCGCCTCCAAGACCGTTGGAACGGTCGTGCATGGGCTTCATGGCCTCTGTGATCATCTCGCCGGACATTCTGTTGCCTTCCCGTGAGATCACAGCCGCAATGGCACAGCCTGAGGGAATTCGCACCTGACCTTCAAGTTTCATGTTTTCTTCCATCCTTTCCGGGAATCATAGTATGAAAAAAAGGCGCCCATTTCAAAGGAAATCCGGATTCCTTTGAAATGAACGCCGTTGCTCATTTAAAATCATTATAGCCTTATGTTTTGATTTTGTCAAGTTAAATCGGTGAAGTTTCGCGGCAAATCCGTGACAGACCGACAGATTTTTCCTCCTCATCTTTTCATTATATATAAAAGGGATTTTCCACCAAAAACAAAAAAATTAAAAAAAGGTCTTGACAAAGCCGATGGGGGAGAGTATAATGCATAGCATAAAGGCAAAGGCGTCTTTGAGTGAATACACTTGAAAGACATTTTTATGCCAACCCCTAAAAATAATATAATAAATGAAAAAGGCAATGGCGTCTTCCGGATTTTGAAAAATTCTGAAGGTGCCTTTTCTTTTCGGTAGGAGGAAGCAGAATGTCGTATGTAGATGAAGTTATTGCGCAGGTTATCAAGGAAAATCCTGCGGAGCCTGAGTTCCACCAGGCAGTTCTTGAGGTTCTCGAATCACTGAGACCGGTGATTGAGGCCAATGAAGAGAAATTCAGACGCGACGCACTTCTGGAGCGTCTGGTCAATCCCGAAAGACAGCTTAAATTCAGAGTTCCCTGGATTGACGATAACGGTCAGGTTCATGTCAATACCGGTTACCGCGTTCAGTTCAACAGCGCAATCGGCCCCTATAAGGGCGGCCTGAGACTTCATCCGTCGGTGAACCTCGGTATTATCAAATTCCTCGGTTTTGAGCAGATTTTCAAAAACTCCCTGACGGGACTGCCCATCGGCGGCGGCAAGGGCGGTTCGGACTTCGACCCCAAAGGCAAGTCGGACCGTGAGATCATGGCTTTCTGCCAGAGCTTCATGAGTGAGCTTTTCAAATATATCGGTGCTGACACCGATGTGCCTGCCGGCGACATCGGAACCGGTGCCAGAGAGATCGGTTACCTTTACGGTCAGTATAAGAGACTGAAAGGTATGTTTGAGGGCGTTCTGACAGGAAAGGGACTTTCCTTCGGCGGCTCTCTGACCCGTACCGAAGCCACGGGCTACGGACTTCTCTATATTGTTGAGGAGCTTCTCAAGTGCCACGGCCAGGAAATCGCCGGTAAGACCGTCGTGGTTTCCGGCGCAGGCAATGTTGCCATTTATGCCATCGAAAAAGCCCAGCAGCTGGGCGCCAAGGTTCTGACAGCCACCGATTCCACCGGCTGGATCTATGATCCCGACGGAATTGATGTGGCGGCTCTGAAAGAGATCAAGGAGGTTCGCCGCCAGAGACTCAGCGAGTATAAGAACTACAGACCCAATTCAGAATATCACGAGGGCAAGGGCGTATGGTCTGTTAAGGCAGACATCGTGCTTCCCTGTGCCACACAGAATGAGCTTGATCTGGAGGGCGCCAAGCAGATCGTTGCCAACGGCACCAAGGTAGTAGCCGAGGGCGCCAATATGCCCACCACCGTCGAAGCAACAGAGTATCTTCAGAAAAACGGCGTGCTCTTCCTGCCTGGCAAGGCAGCCAACGCCGGCGGCGTTGCCACCTCAGCTCTTGAGATGTCACAGAACAGCGAGAGAATGAGCTGGTCCTTCGATAAGGTCGACGCAAAGCTCAAGGGCATTATGGTCGGCATTTATCACAATATTGACGATGCAGCCAAGAAATACGGCCTTGACGGCAACTATGTTGCCGGCGCCAATATCGCAGGCTTCGAGAAAGTTGCCGACGCCATGAATGCACAGGGCATCGTCTAAGTCACCGTAAAATTTCATAAAAAGCAAAGGCAAAGAGGTCTTTGATGTTTCATCAGCATCTCAGACCCTTTGCTTTTTTATATTTTAATTTAAAGAAGGAGTTTTTTGTTATGAGTACAGTACCTGAATATTTCGGCAGCAAAGTTTTTGACGACAGAGTCATGAAAGCCACCTTAACCGCTGATGTATATAATTCCCTCAAAAAGACCATTGATGAGGGTGCACAGCTTGACATCGGCGTTGCCAATGCCGTTGCCACGGCCATGAAGGACTGGGCCGTTGCCAATGGTGCCACACATTACACCCATTGGTTCCAGCCTCTGACAGGCATCACCGCAGAAAAGCACGACAGCTTCATTTCTCCCTCTCCCGACGGCGGCGTCATCATGGAGTTTTCCGGCAAGGAGCTGATCAAGGGTGAGCCCGATGCTTCTTCTTTTCCCTCCGGCGGACTCAGAGCCACCTTTGAGGCCAGAGGCTACACGGCATGGGATCCCACCTCTTATGCTTTCATCAAGGGCAAGACCCTTTGCATTCCCACAGCTTTCTGCTCTTATGGCGGTGAAGCCCTTGACAAAAAGACGCCGCTTCTTCGTTCCATGGAAGCCCTCAATAAGCAGGCTCTGAGAATACTCAGACTTTTCGGTAACACCGAAGCCAAGTGCGTTCGCACCAGCGTCGGTCCGGAGCAGGAGTATTTCCTCGTTACCAAAGAGATGTACGATCGGCGCCCTGACCTGCGCTTCACCGGCAGAACCCTTTTCGGTGCCAAATCACCGAAGGGTCAGGAGATGGATGACCATTATTTCGGTGTTATCAAGCCGAGAGTAGCCGCCTATATGGAGGAACTCAATGACGAACTCTGGAAGTTAGGTATCCTGGCAAAAACCGAACATAACGAGGTTGCGCCCGCGCAGCACGAGCTGGCTCCCATCTATTCCACCACCAATATCGCAACGGATCATAACCAGCTCACCATGGAAATCATGCAGAAAGTGGCCGCCAAGCACGGACTTGTCTGCCTGCTTCATGAGAAGCCCTTCGCAGGGGTAAACGGAAGCGGCAAGCACAACAACTGGTCAATGGCTACCGATACCGGCGTCAATCTTCTTTCACCCGGCGCCACACCCTATGAGAACGCACAGTTCCTGCTGTTCCTTTGCGCTGTTATCAAGGCCGTTGACGACTATCAGGATCTGCTTCGTATCTCCGTTGCCACAGCGGGTAACGACCACCGTCTCGGCGCCAATGAAGCACCCCCGGCCGTTGTTTCGATCTTCCTGGGCGATGAGCTGACAGCGATTCTCGAGGCTATTGAGAACGACACACCCTACAATGCGGCCAAGAAAACCACCATGAAGCTCGGCGTCGATGTGCTGCCGAAATTCAACCGTGACACCACGGACCGTAACCGTACCTCACCCTTTGCTTTCACCGGCAATAAATTCGAGTTCCGTATGCTGGGCTCATCTAATAGTATTGCCTGCGCCAACATCATGCTCAACTCCGCCGTGGCAGAGTCCCTGAAGATTTATGCCGACCGTCTCGAGGGTGTTGAGGACTTTGAGACCGCGCTTCATGATATGATTAAAAAGACCATCAAGGATCATAAGCACATTCTCTTCAACGGAAACGGTTATGATGACGCATGGATCAAGGAGGCCACGGAGGTCAGAGGACTTCTCAATTATCGCACCACCCCCGACTGTATGCCCCATCTCCTTGACAAGAAGAATGCAGATCTTCTCATTTCTCATAACATTTATACCATGCCTGAGCTTCGCTCCAGATGCGAAATTATGCTGGAAAATTACTGCAAGACGGTGGTGATCGAGGCCAATACCATGGTGGATATGGCCAAAAAGCAGATTCTTCCTGCCGTGGAAAGCTACACGGCCAGTCTGGCAGGGGCTGCGGCAGCCAAAAAAGCCGTATGCCCCGACCTTGCCTGCAGCTTTGAAAAATCTCTCATTTCCAAGCTCTCCCTTTTGGCGGATCAGATTGCCGCCAGAACAGAGGATCTGGAAAAGGCTGTTCTTGCCTTGGGTGACGCTGAGAGTGTGGAGGCAGAAAGCTATGCCATTCGCGACAATGTTCTTTCTGCTATGGCAGAGCTTCGCGCAGTGGCTGATGAGGCGGAAACGCTCACTGCTGAGAGCTACTGGCCTTATCCGACTTATGGTGATTTGCTCTTCGGAGTCAAGTAAAATTCATCTAAAAAATATTGGAGGTTGATTCTAATGGATGAAGCAATTAGACAAATGATTTCAGAGGCTACTTCCTCGCAGGTCTTTGCGGTGTGGTTCCTCATCGGTGCAGCGCTTGTTTTCTGGATGCAGGCAGGCTTCGCAATGGTGGAAGCCGGCTTTACACGGGCGAAGAATACAGGCAATATCATCATGAAAAACCTCATGGACTTCTGTATCGGTACGGTCGTATTTATTCTGATCGGTTTCGGTCTTCTCATGGGCGAGGATCTTTTCGGATTCATCGGCAAGCCCGGATTTGACCTTTTCACTGCCTACGAAAACTTCAATTTCTCTTCATTTGTTTTCAACCTCGTTTTCTGCGCCACAACGGCAACTATCGTTTCCGGCGCCATGGCTGAAAGAACCAAATTCCTTTCCTATTGTATCTATTCCGGCGTGATCTCCGCTTTGATCTATCCCATCGAAGCACACTGGATCTGGGGCGAAGGCTGGCTCATGCAGCTGGGCTTTCACGATTTTGCCGGTTCCTGCGCCATTCATATGGTCGGCGGTATCTCGGCTCTCATCGGTGCCAAGATCTTAGGACCGAGAATCGGTAAATTCAAGAGAGACGAAAAGGGCAAGGTCACCAAGGTCGGTGCTTTCCCCGGACACAGCATTGCACTGGGTGCTCTGGGTGTATTCATTCTCTGGCTCGGCTGGTATGGATTCAACGGAGCAGCAGCGACATCCGTTGAACAGCTTGGATCTATTTTCCTTACAACAACAGTTGCACCTGCAGTAGCAACCGTTGTATGTATGATCTTTACATGGGTAAGATATGGTAAGCCGGATGTGTCTATGTCACTGAACGCTTCC
>JAQXMV010000071.1 GCA_029013165.1 Oscillospiraceae bacterium
AGCGACGCTTTGGATAAGCTCTATTACCGTTCTCTGTCCGAAAATGAATCAGGACTTTTGAGAGACGATTTCAAAATCTGGCTCAAAATCGACAAGGAAAACCGCACCCTCACGATCTCCGACAACGGCTGCGGCATGAGCAAAGAAGAGCTGGAAAGCAACCTGGTCACCATCGCCAAAAGCGGTTCCCTGGATTTCAAGAGTGGCCTGGAAGAAAAGAGCGAGGTTGAAATCATCGGTCAGTTCGGCGTCGGATTCTATTCGGCCTTCATGGTCAGCGATACCGTTACCGTTGTCAGCCGTGTCCACGGCTCCGAGGAAGCCTATCAGTGGGAATCCAGCGGCGCAGACGGCTATACGATCAAAGAGTGTGAAAAGGACGAGCCCGGCACCACCATCACTCTGAAAATCAAAGAAAAGACCGAAGAGTTTGACTATGACAAGTATCTGGAGCAGTACACGGTTCAGGATATTGTGAAGAAATATTCCGACTATATCCGCTATCCCATTATGATGGATATGACCGAAACGCAGCTCAAAGAGGGCAGTGAGGACGAATATGAGACGGTTACGACGCCCACACAGCTCAATAGCATGGTACCCCTCTGGAGAAAGAACAAGAACGAGATCACCGAGGAGGAATATGAGGAGTTTTATAAGTCCAAGTTTTATGACTTTGAGAAGCCGCTTCTCACCGTTCATTCCAAGACCGAGGGTCAGATAACCTATGACGCCCTGCTTTTCGTTCCCTCCCACGCACCCTTTGATTATTACTCAAAAAGTTATGAAAAAGGTCTGCAGCTCTATTCCAACGGCGTGCTGATCATGGATAAATGCGCCGATCTTCTTCCCGATCATTTCAGCTTTGTGAAAGGACTTGTGGACTCTGCCGATCTGTCTCTGAATATTTCAAGAGAAACGCTGCAGCAGGATCACATTCTCAAGCTCATCGCCAAGAACCTGGAAAGAAAGATCAAGTCCGAGCTGGAAAAAATGCTGGCCAATAAGCGTGAAGATTACGAAAAGTTCTTCAAGGCTTTCGGTCTGCAGTTGAAATACGGCGTTTATGCCGACTACGGCATGAACAAGGATACTTTGCAGGATCTTCTCCTGTTCTATTCTTCCGCTGAAAAGAAGCTCGTTTCCCTCAAGGAATATGTATCCCGCATGAAAGAGGAGCAGAAGTCGATCTATTTCGCCTGCGGCGAGACCACCGATAAGATTGATATGCTTCCGCAGGCCGACGCCGTGAAAGCAAAAGGCTATGAGATCCTTTACTGCACCGATGATGTGGACGAGTTTGCGCTGCAGATGCTTCGTGAATATGACGGCAAGCAGTTTATGAATATCTGCGCCGACAAGCTCGACCTCGACACCGAGGAAGAAAAGGAAGAGCTGAAAAAGGAAAACGAGGATGCCAAGGAGCTTCTTGACTTCATGAAAGAAACTCTCGGTGACAGCGTCAGTGAAGTCGTTTTCACCAATAAGCTCAAGAATTATCCCGTCTGTCTCACAAGTGAGGGAATGCTCTCTCTGGAGATGGAAAAGGTGCTGGCCTCCATGCCCAATGGTGGCGGCATGAAAGCCAAAATCGCCCTGGAAATCAACCGTGATCATCCCATCGCCGAAAAGCTCAGAGCACTTTTTGAAACGGATAAGGACAAGGTGGCTAAATATACAAAGATCCTTTATGCCCAGGGCTGTCTGATCGGCGGCAGAACCATAGAAAACCCGGCAGAATTCAGTGAGCTGGTCAGCGAGCTGATGTAATATAAAATAATGAGCTGGAGACTGCCGAGAAAAAACGGCAAGCATAGTGATTTTCGGCGACATGGTTCGATGCCATGTCGCCGAAATTATACTCAAAGCAAAGCTATGATCAAAGCTGATTTTTCTAGAATACATCACTATGCGCTCGGGCGCATTTATCGACAGTCTGCGACGCGGCATTATGCCGCGTCGTTTTGATATTTGCATTTGAGAGGCCGTCGGTAAAGCAGTGATTTCAGGGCCTCCTTGTCAAAGGGGAAGAGGGGATAGAGATAGGTGTATCCCGTCAGGGTCTTGGTGCAGGCCACGGTGATCAGGAAGAGAAGAATTCCCGCAATCAGACCCCATATTTTGAAAAAGCCGCAGAGGATCAGAATGAGGGTTCTGAAAATCTTGATGGCATATCCGAGCTCATAGCTGGGCTGGGTGAAATTGGAAATCGCAACAAAGGCCATGAACAGAACAACCTCGGAAACGAACCAGCCGGATCGTACGGCAAATTCGCCCAGAACCAAAGCGCCGACGACGCTGAAAGAACCGCTGAGGGCACTGGGGGTATTCAGCGATGCAAGCCGCAGGGTGTCGATCACAAATTCCACCACCAAAAGCTGAAAGATGATCGGTACGCTGTTCGGCTCCTCAATGAGCAAAAAGCCCAGCCCCGACGGCAGTCGTTCTCCGTAATAAACCAAAAGATACCATACCGGGATAAAGAGCATAGACAAACCAAAGACCACCGACCGGATCACTCTCAGCAGGGTGCCCACACAGGGGGAAAAATAAAAATCGTTGATGTTCTGTGCAAAATCAAAGATACCCGTGGGTATGATCATCGCCGAGGGGGAACCGTCGGTGAGAATCACAATATTGCCGTCAAAAATACAGGCCGCGGCGGCGTCGGGACGCTCCGTATAACGCACCTTGGGCAGGGGATTCCACGCTTGCCCAGGAATCAGACATTCCTTGAGGCTCTCCTGACTCATGGTTAGGCTCTTGACATCAATTTCCTTGAGTCTCTTCGTCACGGCGTCAAGTTGTTTTCGGTTGACGCAGTCCTCCAGATAGCAGATGACAACATCTGTTTTGGACTCTCTGCCGATCTGAAAGGATTTCATGGTCAGGTTGGGATTGCGTATCTTACGCCTGATGAGGGCGGTGTTGAATAAGATCGTTTCCACGAAACCCTCGTGAGATCCGCGAAGAACCTTGTCGGATTCAGGCTCCTCGACATTTCGCGCAGGATAAGTCCGGCAGTCGATGATGATCGCCTTGTCAAAGCCCTCGACGATCATGCCCACAGCGCCGGAAAAAATAAAGGTGATGAACTGTTCGGTGTCGGAAACGGTGCTGGATTCAATGTATGTGATGTATGCGTCTAAAAAATCATCGGCGCCGCTGACATTTGCCAGGTCTTTTTCCGTCAGCTTGGAAAGATACTCCATTTCCTTTTCCAGCATCTCATCCTTGACGAAACCGTCAATGGCATACATCGTTGCTCTTCTTCCGCCGATTTTCATGCGCTTGATTAAGATGTCAAAGCTCTCTCCGACCCGCATCAGGGTGTTGATTTTGTGGAGGTTTTCACTGTATTCACGGCCAAACTCGTGGGTCTGCGTCATAGAAATACCCCTGCCTTTCCCGGTGATATGAGATATTTTCTATTATGAACCGCCCTGAGAAAAGTTATTCAGCCGATACCGGGGATTTCATCGGCAGATCAGTTGAACTTGCGGTAATGAATATGGATTCTTCCTTTTTTGTTTTCGCCGAGGATCTCTTCCAATACTCTCTTTCCCTTTCCCCGCAGAACAACCTTGTCTCCGGGCTTGAGCAGAAGATCGTTTTTCATACACTGGGAGGAATTGACGAAAACGATACCGCGACTGATACACTGCACCGCTGCATTTCGTGAGAGAGAAAAGGCGGCCGCCAGGAAGCTGTCCAGGCGCAAAGAGGGCACGGAGGCAAAAAGGATTTCGCTTCTCTCTTCACTCTCCTGGTATTCGCTGACGGAAAGAATCCGGCTCTCGACACTGCCTCTGCCGATCTTACTCAGGTGTTCGCAGATATATTTTGCCACGGATTTCATGCAAAAGAGATAGCAGCCTTTTTCGTCAACGGTTATGTCGCCGATCATTTCTCGTTTGACCCCGAGACCCATCAGGGCACCGAGATAATCACGGTGAGAAAGTGCCGTAAACCTGTCCTTATCAAGGCGCAGGAGACACAGGGGATTCTCCTCTTCGTTCTCGGCAAAATAAGAGAAGATATCCCGCACACCGAAAAAAGCCGGGACAAAGACCGCAAGACATCGTTCGGCCTCCCGGCTGCCGCCGTAATAAAAGGTGTCGGCATAGCAGGCTAGCTCTCTTTCCAGAGGCTTGACGGCACTTCGCTCCTCCATAGAAAGAAAATTAGTGTAAGTGAGCACCGAGTTGTCGGCGGCATATTCTTTTTTATCGAAAGCTTTTGAAATGAGCGCTTCTTTTTCGTTCATGTTTCTTCCTCTCAAAAATCAAACTGCCGTGGTCAACGGCAGTTTGAACCTGTACTATATTTTAGCCTAAGTAATGCGCAAAACCGCATTCGCACATCTGATTGGTACCGGTCAGCTTCCAGAAAATGCGAACCAAAACCGCTAAAAGCGCCATGATGCCGCTGTCTCTGTGGCAAATGCACTTGCACTCGTTTTTCTGCGCCATGAGATAATAGCCCGTTGTGTCCGATTTCAAGGACATATATTCTGAGGTGACAACGGTTCTGACCTGAACAAAGCCGCCGTCAGCGTCAATGAAATACACCGGCAGATGCTTTCCCTCATCGGTCAGAGGCAGTCTGAGCTCAAAGTCAGGATAGGCGGTAACAGGGGTGCCGTCGACGGCGTTCACGGCTTCGACGCGGTAAAGCGCATAAAAGCCGGACTTAAACTCTCTGGTGGCGGCAACATAGTTCTTGTCATCGGGGTCGACTATTTTTTTGATCCGGAAAGTCACGCCCTCCTCCTCGGGATAGACAATGCCGGCGCCGTCTCCGGTCACTTCGATGAAGCGTGCGATTTCCTCATAGCCGCAGACTTTGCAGCGGCGGGACTTGACGCCGTCGGTTCCCACCATCCAGTCGCTGTAAAAATGGGTAAACTGAATATCAATGGCGTTGGCCGCAGCGTACTTCTGCGCCAGAACATCTGGTCCGAAATGGCAATACAAGGTGCCCTTGGGCACCGGGCTGTCATAGATCAGGCAGGCGTTTTTCATTTCCGTCAGGAGATTTTGGGCGGTTTCTCTGTCACCTTGTGTATAGCTGATGATATAGCTTTTCGCCTTGGCACGATAGTTTTCCTCGGAAAGAGCGATCACCGAAAAGCTCTGCATACACAGTGCACTGCCGCTGAGCTGCGTATAGGGGGAATACACATTCACCCGGTCGAGGAACGGGCAGGTAACGAAGCTGTCGGTGCCTACCGACAGGACATTCTTTTCAAAAGTCACTTCTTTGAGGGAATAGCACTGGGCGAAAGCCCTGCTGTCAATGCTCTGTGCATTGATTGTCAGCTCTGTCAGGGAGGCGCAGCCCTCGAAAGCCGACCGTCCGATCCGGTTGACTGCGTCAGAAAAAGTAATACTTTCCAGATTGGCACAGCCTCTGAAAGCATTGTCGCCCACAGAGGTGACACCGCCGGTCAGGCGCAGAGATTTGATGTTGGGATTGCCGTAAAAAGGCGACTCGGTTTCTCCGTAATCCCTCATGCTGCCGATGCCGTCAATGACCAGTTCGCCGGAAATGGAGTGAAAGCTCCAGCTCACACCCTCGCCGCATTCGCCGGCAGAGACTAAGGCTTCTGCCCCGAAGCCGGTGCCGATGACGCCAAAGAAAAAAATCAGCGTCAGCAAAAGGGAAAGGCTCTTTTTCAGATATCGTTTCATATTCTTCCTTCCTTTTTCATAAAGTTTAATTCATATTCATAATATCACTTTGCCGAGAATAATGCAAGGCTTTTGAGCGTATATAATCAAAATCACCGGTATTCACCGGTGATTTTGATTGCAGCGTGTCGAAAAAGTATTTTTCGACACGCTGGAGACTGCCGAGAAATGATGGCCGATGCCGTTTTCTTCGAGCGACAGGCGTTAGGGTGACACATACAAAACCTAAACCGCCTGAAAGAGCGAATTTTCGCGTCTTTTCGGTGCTTCGGACTGGAAAGACGCGCGTCTGTCGGCG
>JAQXMV010000072.1 GCA_029013165.1 Oscillospiraceae bacterium
TATGCACTTTTTAGGGTGCCTGTCTCTTATTTTTTTGATTGAAAAATAGGGTTTGTTTTATACATTTTGACTTTTTTATCCATGTCGAAAGAACGAATAATTTGATAATTTTGGTTGAAATATATGATTTTTTATGATAAAATACATAATGGCCATAATGTGGAGTTTTCTCTTTATCGCTCAATTAAAATCAATCAGCAAAAGAAGGGGTGCGGCGGCGATGATTGACATACATTGTCATTTAATTTTCGGCGCCGATGACGGTTCGGACAGCATCGGGGAATCCCTCGAAATGGCCGGCATTGCCCTGCGTGGCGGAACAAGATATATCGTGGCAACTCCCCACAGCAACATACCGGATTCCTACAGCAATTACTGGGACGAAACCCTGCGGAAAAAGTTTGTGGATCTCAATGCCGCCTTAAAGGAGAGCGGCATGAAAATCAAAGTCTATCCCGGTCAGGAGATCTTTTGTGCCGGTGACTTTGAAGAGCTGCTGAAAAAAGGACTTTTGCGTACGATTAACGGTTCCCGATATCCTTTGGTTGAATTTGACTTTTATGAGGATTCCCGGTCAGTCTATTCGAAACTGTCGCGGCTTCTCAGTATGGGCTATACGCCGATTATCGCTCATCCGGAAAGGTACGCTTTTGTTTCGGAGGACGAATATGCACCCGAAAAACTCCGAAGAATGGGCTGTTTGCTGCAGATCAACAAGGGAAGCCTGACCGGATATTTCGGCCGCGGTTGCTATGAAGTGTCACACCGCATGCTGGACAGGCATCTTGCCGATTTTGTGGCCAGTGACGCCCACAGTCCATACATGAGGACTCCTTTTCTCGGGGATGTTCACGAAATGATTTCCGAGGAATACTCTGCTGATTATGCACATTTGCTGCTTGAGAGCAATCCTTTGGCAGTGCTGAATAATAAAAAAACCGATCATTTTTAATGTAGAAATAGTAAAAAACGGAGCTGATTTTTATGATGAGAGTTTTCAGGGCGGCCGTTGTGATCATATTTGTTCTTGTGACCGCAGTGTTTTCCGCTTTTTATATCAAAGAACAGAAATCTCGGGACGATACTCTGCCTGAGATCAAGGTGGAAACAGATACCATTGAAGTCAGTGTGAAGGATGGACCGGAGATCCTTTTGGAAGGCGTGTCGGCCTATGACGGCAAAGACGGAGATCTGACGGACAAAGTCATCGTGGAGTCTGTTTCCAAATTCATCGAGAAGGGTGTTTCCAAGGTGACTTATGCTGTTTGTGACAGCAACAATCATGTGACGAACGCCACGAGGCGAGTGGTTTATAAGGATTATGAGTCGCCGAGATTTAACCTGACGAAATCGACCTGCTACTCAACCTATGAAACGGTTGATATTAAAGACTCCATCGAGATTGAGGATTGCTTTGACGGTTCTCTGAAAAACAATCTGATTGTCTCATCGCAGAATTATACCAGCGCAACCGAGGGTGTTTTTACCGTGGAGGCAGAAGCCACCAACAGCCGCGGAGACACTGTTAAAATTAAACTGCCGCTGATCGTCGAGGACAGAAGTCTGACGGCCCCTCAGATATACTTAAAGCATTATCTTCTATATCTTGATGTTGGTGAAAAGACCGACTTGAAAAAGAATGTACTTTCCGTTGTGGATTATAAAGATCAGGACTTAAAAAGTGAAATTAAGATCGACAGCGATGTTAATTTTAATAAGAAAGGCGTTTACACTGTGCACTATTACGCCACAGACGACAGAGGAGACAAGGGACACAGTGTGATGACAGTAATTGTGGGTAGCTGATGAGATGAAGAATGATAAAATCACATTGGAGATTCACTCCATCATAAAGGATCTTATCCGGAATATCTGGGTCATTATTCTCTGCGGCGCCATTGGGCTGATGGGATTATATGTGGCAAGCCACAGCGTATATTCTCCTCAGTATACGGCCTCAGCCACCATGGTGGTAACAGCTAAGGGTACCGTCGGCGCCACTTACGCCAATTACACCATTTCCTCGGAAATGGCGGAAATCTTTTCCAAGATTTTTGCAGATCCCGTCATAAAAAATAAAGCTGCCGACAAGCTCGGCAAGGGTTTTAACGGCAGCGTTTCCGCCGCTGTGAATCCGGGCACGAATTTTATTGATCTGAGTGTAACAAGCAGCAGCCCCCAGGATGCTTATGAACTGCTGAATGCCGTTCTCGATACTTATCCGGATATTTCGGATAATATTTTCGCCAATGCTACTATTACCATGCTCAAGGCACCGTCCATGCCTCACGGACCGTCGAATGGGATCTCTGACAAGAAAACGCTGATGTTTGCTTTCCTGTGTGCGGCATTGGCAGTCTGCTGTATTGTGGCTTTGTCAATACTCAGAGACACGATTAAAAATGAGAGCGATTTCCGTGAGAAAATCGACGCGAAGCTGATTGGCGTAATCGGTCATGAAAACAAACACATGACTTTCCGTGATTTCCTCAAAAAAAGGAAAAAGTCCCTTCGCATGCATTCCAATGCTTTCATCAGCTTCAGCTTTATCGAGGCTTACCATAAAATAGGTGCAAAGGCCGAATATGTCAACAAAACAAACGGCTCAAAGATCTTTGCCATCACCAGTGTGGCGGAAAACGAAGGAAAGTCTACGATCGCGTCCAATATCGCTCTTTCTCTGGCAGAAAGAGGAAACAAAGTACTGCTGGTTGACTTTGACTTTAAAAAGCCTGCGCTTTACCGAATCTTCGAGCAGGAGCATATAGAGGGAGCAGAGCTTGGCGACTGTTTATCAGGCAAAATTCAGTTGACAGATTATCAGCCCATCAAGTATAAGGACACATCGCTTTATTTGGCTCTGAACACAACCTCTTACCGTGACAGTGTGAAATGGATCGAAAACGGCCAGGTGGAAAGCTTCGTTGAAAAGATTTCCTCAGAATTTGACTATGTCATTATTGATACTTATCCGGTTTCGGCTGCGTCTTCCATCACAGACATTGCAAAATTTGTTGACAGCATGATTATGGTCGTTAGAACCGATGTCGTCAAAACGCAGGTCATTAATGACTCCATCACCCTGATCAAGGATGCCGGCGGACATTTCGGCGGATGTATTCTGAATGATGTT
>JAQXMV010000073.1 GCA_029013165.1 Oscillospiraceae bacterium
TTGCACCCCGGTAGGGACACGGCAAGCCGTGCCCACTGACGGCAACCTTACTAATAATAATTCACTTGCGTGCTAACCCAACTATGGTTTATGTTTTCGATAAAACGGTACCACCGTGCCACCGGCAACGCACACAAAAAAGGGCGCTGTCTACGCAGCGCCGCCGTGACGGATAACTCCGTCTTTTACAAAAAATCATCTGCCCTTTTCACCGGGAAACCCCCGGCGAGGGTTTCCCACGGTTTTATAAAAAATGCCCCGCATTTTTTATAAAACCTCCCTTCCTGCGCTTATTGAAGTATAATTTTTTTCCTGTTAGCGCAGTGTTAGTTTTAAAGTAAAAGGCATTTCGCGCTTTGCGAAGCGCGACAGGGGCGCTGCCCCTTGACCCCGCAAGCCTTTGAAAAGGCTTGAGCGAAACTTTTATTGATTTTTCTTTATATTTGGAGGTTTTACTATGGAAATTAAAATGGAAATCGGTACAGTCAACACTCTGGAGGTCACTATCGAAAATCACATGACAGCCGCAAGCATGAAAAGCGGCAATCTTGATGTCCTGGCAACGCCCTATATGATCGCGTTAATGGAGCAATCCAGCGCCGATCTTGCCGCTAAGTTCCTCCCCGAAGGCATTTCAACTGTCGGTATAAGTGTGAATATTACTCACCTCGCACCGACTCCCGTCGGCGGCAAAGTCAAGGTCTCTTCGAAGCTCGTTGCCTTCGATGGCAGAAAGGCAACTTTTGAGGTGGAAGCTCAGGATGATGCCGGTCTTATCGGGAAAGGTACTCACGAAAGATTTACGATCAAGGTGGACTCTTTCCTGAGAAAAGCTGAAGAAAGAAAAAAGGCAATACTCGGCTGAGAGTAGAGGAAA
The DNA here is from genome assembly GCA_029013165.1 of Oscillospiraceae bacterium. Taxonomy (GTDB): domain Bacteria; phylum Bacillota; class Clostridia; order Oscillospirales; family Acutalibacteraceae; genus UBA6857. The sequence continues at coordinate 878 of JAQXMV010000073.1, forward strand.
TGCACAGATGAGCAAATATGATTATGTAATTTTTGATTTTGACGGCACCGTTGTTGACACCGGCGAAGGCATCATTGTGAGTCTGCAATATGCCTTTGAGCAGATGGGTGATGAAGTGCCCTCAAAAGACGATTTACGCCGTTTTATCGGTCCGCCGCTTTTTTACAGCTTCACGGAGTTTTATTCCATAAGTGAGGATCGGGTTGAAGAGTATATTAAAAAGTACCGCGAGCGTTACACTGTCAAGGGTATCTATGAATGTGAGCTTTATAAAGGCATAACGGAGCTGATTGCTACCCTGAGAAGCCGCGGTATCAAGGTCGGTGTTGCCTCTTCCAAACCGGAAAAGCTGATTTATGATGTTGCCGGTTTTTTAGGCATAACCGACTGTTTCGATGCCATCGTCGGTGTGCCCATGGATTATGCGGGTCATTCCACAAAGACGGGGCTGATTCTCAGAGCCATGGATAAGCTCGGTGCAGAGGACAAGAGCCGTGTACTGATGGTCGGCGATCGCTGTTTTGATATTGACGGCGCCTCCGGCGCCGGTGTTGACTGCTGCGCAGTCCTATGGGGATACGGCAGTGAAAAAGAGTTCATTGATCACGCGGCAACCTTTATTGTTCGTGATCCCGGCGAAATACTGGAACTGATATGAATACTGTCCCGGCGGATGCATACATTCCGCCGGGAATTCATGTGATTCAATGCAAAGAACAGGAAAATAATTCGTAATTAAAATATAATTACAATATAATGTGAGTAAAATTCACACATAGATTTCTATTAAATAGAAATCTATTAACAGTACATCAGGTCATTTCAAAAAAATCTATCCAATGATTTTGGTGGGTTGTTAAAAGATTATTTTGCACACTCGTTCGACAAAATGTGGAAAACTACGACAAAATCATTTTTGAAAAAGAGCAGGGATTGAAATGAAATATTTTGCAAAAGAATACGATATTATCGTGATCGGTGCCGGACATGCGGGCATTGAAGCCGGTCTTGCTGCGGCAAGGCTCGGCGCGCAAGTCGGCGTATTTACCATTAATATGGACTGGGTAGGCAACATGCCCTGCAATCCGTCCATCGGCGGTACATCAAAAGGTCATCTTGTCCGGGAGATCGACGCCCTCGGCGGCGAGATGGGAAAGGCCGCTGACGCCAACACCTTACAAAGCCGTATGCTGAATCTGAGTAAGGGGCCGGCGGTTCATTCCCTGCGCGCTCAGATTGACCGACGCAGATATAGTGAATATATGAAGCATGTGATGGAAAAGCAGGAGGGTCTAGAACTGATTCAGGCAGAGGTTGTTTCTCTCGAACAGAAGGACGGAGCCTGGGAGCTTGTTACCCGGTTGGAAGCTATATACCGAGCCGCTTGTGTGATTCTTGCCACCGGCACATTTCTCGGTGGTAAAATCTATGTCGGTGATGTTTCCTATAGCGGTGGTCCCGACGGCATGTTTGCCGCCAGTGAGCTTGCGGCTTCCCTGAAAGCCTTGGGTTTACCCACACGGCGATTTAAAACCGGTACTCCCTCCCGTGTCAACCGTCGAAGCATTAATTTCTCTGCTCTGGAACGCCAGGACGGTGACAACAAGGTGGTTCCCTTTTCCTTTGACGGCGAATATAAGCCGGAAAACAAGCTGCCTTGTTATATTACCTACACCAATGCTGAGACGAAGCACATTATTCTGGAAAATATACACCGTTCCCCTCTTTACAGCGGTAAAATTGACGGCGTAGGACCGCGATACTGTCCGTCGATAGAAGATAAAATTGTTCGCTTCGCTGATAAAGAGCGCCATCAGCTCTTCATCGAGCCCTGCGGGGAAAACACAGAGGAGATGTATCTTCAGGGTATGTCTTCTTCCCTGCCGGAGGATGTTCAGCTGATGTTTCTGCGAACGATACCCGGTTTGGAGCATGTTCAGGTGATGAGGACGGCCTATGCCATTGAATATGACTGTGTGGATCCGCTTGCGCTCAAAGCCAGTCTTGAATTCAGGGATTATCCCGGCCTATTCGGCGCCGGTCAGTTCAACGGCTCCAGCGGCTATGAAGAAGCGGCGGCACAGGGGCTCATTGCGGGTATCAACGCTTTTCAGCGTCTGAAAGGAAAGGAACCTCTTGTTCTTGACCGTGCCTCCTCTTACATCGGCACCTTAATCGACGACCTGGTAACAAAAGGCTGTTCTGATCCCTACAGAATGATGACTTCCCGCTCGGAATACAGACTGATCCTCCGACAGGACAACGCTGACAGCCGACTGACAAAAATCGGTTATGATATCGGTCTTGTCGATGAGAAAAAATACAATCGTCTTTTGGAAAAGCTGGATTTGATTGAAAAAGAGCGCAGAAGAATCGAAAAACTCTCGGTTTCACCCTCGGAAGCCTTAAACGAACTGCTTGTTTCACATGAAACATCGCCGATCAGCACCGGCTGCCGAATGATCGAACTCATCAAAAGACCGCAGTTAAGCTATGAGATTCTCAAGCCCTTTGATTCCGAAAGACCGGATCTACCCGATGAAGTCTTTGAACAGGTGGAAATCAGCATCAAATATGACGGCTATATTCGCCAGCAGCTTTCCCAGGTGGAGGAAATGCGCCGTTTGGAGGTCAGAAAGCTGGATTCCGAAACAGATTACAGTAAAATCGCCGGCCTCAGAATGGAAGCGCAGGAAAAGCTCAGTAAGGTAAAGCCGGAAAATCTGGGACAGGCCTCGAGAATTAGTGGAGTCAGTCCGGCTGATATATCGGTTTTACTGATTCATCTTGCAAAGGAGAGTGGTAACAATGGGTGAAACCTTCATTTCAAAAGAGTTGCTTTACGAAAAAGCGGAGCTGTTTCACGTGAAACTCGACCAGGAAGCCCTTGATCGCTTCGATATTTACGGAAGAATGCTGGTTGAATGGAACGAAAAGATCAATTTGACGGCAATAACGGATCCCGAGGATATTGTTATTAAACATTTTGTGGATTCATTAACCATTTTTCACGATAAAGAGATGGCTCAGGGCTCAAAGATTATTGATGTCGGCACAGGAGCCGGCTTCCCGGGAATTCCCATGCTTATTGCGCGGCCGGATCTTCAGATTACGCTGCTCGACAGCACAATGAAAAAACTCAATGTGATCAGCGATATTTTGGATGAAATCGGCCTTTCGGCAGAAATTATACACAGCCGAGCCGAAGAAGCCGGGCAAAATGCAGGATTCAGAGAAAAATTTGACTATGCAACGGCTCGTGCCGTATCCAACCTGCGAGATCTCTGTGAATATTGCCTGCCTTTTGTCAAAGTTGGCGGCGAATTCATCGCTATGAAAAGCGCGAAAGCAGAGGAGGAGATTTCCGAAGCGAAGGCAGCTATTAAGGTGTTGGGAGGAAAAATCACAGACAAAAAGCCCTTTGAATTGCCCGGCGGCGACGAAAGGACCATCATTTATGTCAAAAAGATTTCGACCACACCGTCCAAATATCCCCGTCCTTCGGCAAAAATTGCAAAAAATCCGATAAAATAAAGAAATATCACCACGAAAACACGAAGTTTTTGTTGAACGATTATACTGGACAAGCCTCTCTTTGCTGTGATATGATCAGAGCAAAGGGAGGTGCTTTTATGTCACTGGAACAGCCGAAGCCTGCCGGTCAGGTACTTCTCATACCTGTTCAGCAGATTTATCCGAATCCGCACCAGCCGAGGAAAAGTTTTGACCGTGAAGAGCTGGTGAATTTGGCAATCAGCATAAGAATGAACGGCATATTGCAGCCGATAACTGTCCGACAAACCGAAAAGGGATATGAACTTATATCCGGTGAAAGACGGCTTCGGGCTTCGCGTTTGGCCGGTCTGATAACAGTTCCGTGTATCATAATCGACGCAAACAACATGAAATCAGCGGTCTTTTCATTGATTGAGAACCTGCAACGGCAAAATCTAAGCTATTTTGAGGAAGCAGCAGCCATTGAAAAGCTCATGGATGAATACGGTCTTTCTCAGGAGGACGCGGCCAGGCGTTTGGGAAAAGCACCGTCAACCGTATCCAATAAGCTGAGATTGTTGTCTTTGCCGGCAGATATTCAGCAGCTTCTGATGGAAAAAGGCCTCAGTGAAAGGCATGCAAGAGCTTTGCTGCGGCTGAAAGAAGATAAAATGAGAGAAGCACTGGATAAAATCATCGAGAAAAACTTAAATGTCAGTCAGACGGAGGAACTGATCGAGGCTATGGTTGCTGAAGACGCTTCGCCGAAACGAAAGACCAAGCGTATGTTCAGCGATGTCAAGGTTTTCCTCAATACAATCAATAACGCTATCGATACGATGCAGAAGTCCGGTATCAGTGCTGATGTAAAACGGGAGGATACGGGCGAATCCTATATATACAGGATAAGAATTCCCAAGCGCCTGATGTATAAGGTTTCCTCCGAATAATTGTTATAGTTGGCTACACTGCGCAGCAGTGATCCCATATCATATCTTTCTCTTTCACACCCCCACGAAAAGACCGCCTGTATCGGGCGGTCTTTTCTCTGTTTCACGTGAAACGACAAAGAAAAAACAAAAAAATGGTCTCCGGTACTTTAAAATTCATCAAGAGTGTGTTATAATCGTATCAAAATATAAAATCAATGGTATATAGAAAGGTTTTGGTTATGGGAAAAGCCGTTGCAATAGTAAACCAAAAGGGCGGAGTGGGTAAAACCACGACAGCCGTAAACCTTGCGGCAGCCGTCGGTCATTTCGGCTATAAAGTGTTGCTGGTCGATGTAGACCCTCAGGGCAATGCAACAAGTGGACTGGGCATCAATAAGAGAGAGGTGACGACCTCCACATACGACATGATCGTTGCCGGCGTAAAGGCGGAAGAGATACTGATTCATACGCCTTTCAAAGGCTTGGATCTGCTGCCCTCTAACATGAATCTTGCCGGCGCGGAGCTGGAGCTCGTTGATATGCAGGGCAGAGAGGGCAAAATCAAAAACGCCCTGGCGCCGCTGAAGGATCATTATGATCTGATCGTTGTGGATTGTCCGCCGTCGCTGGGTCTGATTACCGTTAATGTGCTGTGTGCCGTTGACAGCGTAATTGTCCCCATTCAGTGCGAATATTATGCGCTGGAGGGTCTGTCGCAGCTGATGAATACCATCAGACAGGTCAAAAGGCTATATAACCCGCTCGTGGATCTGGAGGGGGTACTGCTGACCATGTATGACGGCCGCCTGAATCTGACACAGCAGGTAGTCAATGAGGTGAAACGGTTCTTTCCGCAGAAAGTGTATTCCGTTGTAATACCGCGAAATGTGCGCCTCTCCGAGGCGCCCAGCTTCGGTCAGCCGGTTTATTACTATGATAAATCGTCTAAGGGAAGCATTGCTTATGATGAATTTGCAAAGGAATTTCTGAAGAAGAATAACAAGAGGCCGAAAGGCTGATAAGGAGGAAATATGGCACCGAAAAAGAAAGCGGGTCTCGGCAAGGGACTTGACGCACTGTTTATTGACAATTCGACAGAAGAGAACGGCGACAGACTGCTCAATATCAATGATATTGAACCGAACAGAGATCAGCCCAGAAAGCATTTTGATGAGACGGCTTTGCGCGAACTGGCAGATAGCATTGCCATGCACGGCGTCATTCAGCCGTTGCTTGTCCGGCCTCTGAGCGACGGAGGTTATCAGCTCATCGCCGGCGAAAGACGCTGGCGTGCTTCCCGTATGGCCGGTCTGACACAGGTTCCGGCTGTGATACGGGAAATGAGCGATAAAGAGGCTATGGAGCTGTCTCTGATCGAAAATCTGCAGAGAGAGGATCTCAATCCCATTGAAGAGGCAGAGGGCTTCCGACTGCTGATGAATACTTATTCTTTTACCCAGGAGCAGGCGGCGGAAAGAGTGGGAAAATCACGGCCGGCAGTGGCCAACTCCCTGCGTTTGCTCTCGCTGCCCGAAGAGGTCATTTCCATGGTCAAGGAGGGCAAACTCTCCTCGGGTCACGCCAGAACCCTCCTGCCGCTGAATGATGAGACCCTCATTCTGAAGCTGGCCAATGAAATCATACAGAAACAGCTCTCCGTCCGTGAGACGGAAAGAATCGTGAAAACCCTCATGAAACCAAAAAGCGAAAAAGCCAAGAAATCGCCCAAGAGAGATCCTTATTTCGATGAGTGCGAACTGGCGGTGCGTGAGGAACTGGGCCGCAGAGCAAAAATAAATGTTTCAAAAGGAAATAAAGGCACAATCGAGCTGGAATTTTTCAGCAAAGAAGATCTGCAAACAATACTTCAGTCTCTTGCAGGCGGAAGACTATTCTAATAACAAATTAAAAGGAGTATAAAACCATGTTAGATATTAAACTGATCAGAGAAAACCCTCAGAGGGTTAAGGACGCAATGAAAACCAGAAATAAAGATATGGACGCTTTGGTGGATGAAATTCTGGAAATAGACAGAGAGCTCAGAGCGCTGACGCAGAAATCAGACGCACTGAAGGCAGAACAGAACGCCGCCAGTAAGCAGATTCCTCAGATCAAGAAGCAGGGCGGCGATATCAGCGAGATCATGACGCGCATGAACGGCATCAAAGAGGAGGTCAAGACTCTCGACGCCCAGAAAGCGGAGCTTGCCGCGAAGCAGAAAAACATGATGTATGAGTTCCCGAATATTCCCAGCAGTACGACACCTGTGGGTAAGGACGACAGCGAAAATGTGGAGATTCGCCGCTGGGGTGAGCCGAGAACCTTTGATTTTGAGGCGAAGGCTCACTGGGATATCGGCGCTGATCTGGGTATTCTCGATCCGGAAACCGCCGCTAAGGTTACGGGTACACGCTTTCATTTTTATCGCGGCCTCGGCGCAAGACTCGAGAGAGCCATCATCAATTTCTATCTGAATACCCACACGGAGCACGGCTATACGGAGGTTTTCCCGCCGTTTATGGTCAACCGTGCGTCCATGACAGGTACCGGTCAGCTTCCGAAGTTTGAGGAGGACGCTTTTAAGCTCACAAATGATTATTTCCTCATTCCTACGGCGGAGGTTCCCGTGACCAATATGTACCGCGATGAGATCATCGACGGTGATCAACTGCCTCTGAGCTTTTGCGCTTATTCCGCTTGCTTCCGCGCAGAAGCCGGCTCCGCCGGCCGTGACACGAGAGGCCTGATCAGACAGCACCAGTTTAATAAGGTGGAGCTGGTGAAGTTTACCCGCCCCGAGGAGAGCTATGCCGAGCTGGAGAAGCTCACGAATGACGCGGAAAGAGTCCTGCAGCTGCTGGGCTTGCCTTATCGCGTGATGGCTCTTTCTACCGGTGATATCGGCTTCTCTTCTGCTAAGACTTATGACCTTGAGGTCTGGATGCCCTCTTACGGCAGATATGTTGAGATCAGCTCCTGCTCTAATTTTGAGGACTTCCAGGCGAGAAGAGCGTCAATTCGTTATAAGAACTCACCGAAGGATAAGGCACAGCTTGTTCATACGCTGAATGGCTCCGGTGTGGCAGTGGGTAGAACAACGGCGGCGATTCTGGAGAATTATCAGAATGCCGATGGAAGCGTGACGGTACCGGAGGTATTGGTACCGTATATGGGTACGGATGTTATTAAATAAAAGAATGAACCTGCCGCTGAGACGGCAGGTTTGCTTTTTCAAGACGAAAGAATAATCAATAAAAGTTTCGCTCAAGCCTTTTTAAAGGCTTGCGGGGTCAAGGGGCAGAGCCCTTTGTCGCGCTTCGCAAAGCGCGAAATGCCCTTAACCAAAAACAATCTCTGCGCTGGGCGGCAAAAGAAAAAATACTCACCCAGCGCAGGAAGGGAGGAACGAGGAAAAATGCAGGGCATTTTCCTCGTTCCGTGGGAAACCCTCGCCGGGGGTTTCCCGGTGAAAAGGGCAGATGCTTCTTTGTAAAAGACGGACTTGACCGTCATGGTGGCGCTGCATAGACAGCGCCGTTTTTTGTGCGCTTTCCCGGTGGCGCGGCGTACCGTTTTGCCAAAAACAGTAAATAATAGGTGAGGTTACTGCACAGGTGAATTATAATTAGTAAGGTTGCCGCAGGCGGACACGGCAATGCCGTGTCCCTACTACCAAAAATCACCGAATAAAAAACGCACACCGATGGCTGTCGGCGTGCGTTCTATGTACTTATACCGATGAAACTTACTTCATCATTCTTCTGATCACAGCCTCGCAGTCTGCTTTGTCCATGATCTTCGGTACGGGATAAAGAGGATTGCCTTCCTTGAGCGCACGCTCAACGATGGTGGGCAGGTCTTTCTCCTGAACCATATCAAACTTGTCGGGAATGTTCATGTTCCGGTTGAGGGTCTTGATGGCCTCAATGAAAGCCTCGGCCTTTTCCTTGTCGGTGCCGTCAGTCTTAACGCCGGCGATCACGGCCAGTTTGGCCAGACGGGCGTGAGCGGATTCACCGTAATATTCCAGCACATAGGGAAGAATAATGGCATTGGCAAGGCCATGAGGTACGCCGTAGAAACCGCCTAAGTTGTGGGCGATGGCATGGACATAACCGACATAGGCTCTCGTGAAAGCCAAACCGGCATAATAGGAAGCCTTGAGCATGGCCTCTCTCGCCTGAATGTTTTTGCCGTCGGCATAGGCTGTCTCGATGTTGTCGAAGATCATCTTCGTTGCCTTTTCGGCATAGGCTTCTGTGGACTTGACATTGCTTCTGCCGATATAGGCCTCAACGGCATGGGTCAGAGCGTCCATACCGGTGGTCGAGGTAATGTGAGGCGGAAGTCCGATGGTCAGTTCGGGATCCAGAACCGCATATTTCGGTCTCAGCTTGGGATCGTTGATGGCGTTCTTCTCGTGGGTGGAGGTGTCGGTGACAACGGCGGCCAGGGTGGTCTCAGAGCCGGTACCGGCTGTGGTGGGAACGGCGAAGAAGGGAGGCAGCTTGTGACGCAGCTTCAGTACGCCGCGCATCTTTCTGACGCTGATCTTCGGGTTGGTGACTCTGGCTGCGGCAGCCTTGGCGCAGTCCATGGGGGAGCCGCCGCCGAAGGCGATGACGCCCTGACAGGCGTTGTCAACATAAAGCTGACGGGCATCTTCGATGTTCTCGATGGAGGGGTTGGGCTGGGTTCCGTCATAGACGACATAACCGACGCCCTCTTTGTCCAGCTCGGCAAAGAGGGAATCCAGCAGGTGCAGACTCATGAGTCCCTTATCGGTGACGATGAGCACCTTGCTCAGACCCTTGCTTTTGATCAGTGCGGGAAGCCTTTTGATGGCTCCCGGGCCCTCGAGGGTTTCCGGCTCGGACCAGTCAAAGGCATACATTGCGATTTTGAAGGTCTGCTGGAACACTCTGTAAAAGGCTTTTTTTACTTGCCACATTTCAAATCGTCCTTTCTTGAATTTATTATCAATGCTTTATTATATTACTATTATTTTCCTTTCAATGCAAGTACCTAAACCAAAACTTTTAACCGACGGCGGTATTTTTTCGGCAAAGTGCTGTATTTTTTTGCCGGAAAGGGTAAAAAATAAATCCGGATAGCTGTGGTTCGAGGGTTTCTCTGAACTGCAATATTCCAAATAGCGAAAAGGAGCGTGTTCCTATGAACAACGAGAAAAAGCAAAGCCGCCGCGAGAAAAAGGACACCTATGTGGTGAATCCGCAGAAATCGGCCGATCCGCCCCAGCCCCAGGGAAAGAAAGAAGAAAAATCGCCGAAGGACGATAACGGCAGGATCATGGGCTGAGAGACCGACGGACTCAGGTTGTCGCAAAGATAAGAGCCGCCGCATTTCGTGCTGTTTGCACTGAAATGCGGCGGCCCCTTTTCGTTATTTTCTCCGTCATCAGGCTTTTCCTTTAAATTATACTTTAAAATCTGATTTCTCCCTTGACTTTTGCCGGTAAAAAAGTTATGATCTACTATGTCTTAACCGCCGCAAGGCGGAAAAAAGGAGGAAATTCAATATGACTTCATTCATCGCATTCATCAGCGCTCTGTGTCAGGTCTTTCTGTCCATTGCCATGAGTCTCGGCATGGTGGCAGGCCCGGCTAACGACGCACCTATTGTCTTTCAGGACAGTGAAAATGTCAATATGTCCTGCGTGCTTCTCTCGGATACCCATATCAGGGATACGGCTTTCAGCCCCTATTATCTCGACTGCGCCTTTGAGGATATCAAAAACTCAGAGGAAAAGTTTGACGCCCTGGTTATCGCCGGCGATATCACCGAATTCAGTGACCTCGGCTCCTTTGAGCTGACCTGGAAAAGCATTGATAAGGCTGATTGCTTCGATCATGTTCTGTTGGCTTCGGGCAACCACGATATCCGCTTCCTTTATGAGGACTGCACAGCCTATCTGATGCAGATGCAGGAGAAATATCTGGGCACACAGATTGATAAGCCCTATTATTCTTATGATGTCAACGGCTATACTTTTATCATTATGGGCTCCGACGCCTGGCAGTTTGAGAAAGCCGTGATCTCCGATGAGCAGTTGGCTTTCATCGACAGTGAGCTTGCCCGTGCCACAAAGGACGGTAAGCCGGCCTTTGTCGTCTGCCATCAGCCTCTTGCCTATACCCACGGCCTGCCGGAGGTTTGGCCCACAGGCGATCTCGGTGAGCAGTCCGATGAGCTCAGAGAGATCCTGACAAAATATGAAAATGTTTTTTACATAAACGGTCATCTCCATGACGGTATCTATGAGAGATCCCTGGAGGTCCTCGATGAGGAAAAGGGTGTTTATTCCGTGAACCTCCCGGCTTTCGGCAAAGGTAATGACGAGGGTAAATACAATCAAACCGGTCTTGGCGCTTATATGGAGGTCTATGACGATGAGGTTGTGTTCACTTCTAGAGATTTTGCTCACGGCAAGGCCCTCGACGGTTACACCAGGAGCTTTGAACTGAAATAAGGGCAGACTGTCGATAAATGCGCTCGAGCGCATAGAAACGCCAAACTGAAATAATTATTTTAAATAAGATAAGCTATGATTGATGTTTCAGCTCCATGGTATCGAAC
>JAQXMV010000074.1 GCA_029013165.1 Oscillospiraceae bacterium
CAATCGAAATGATTTTGGTAGTTTTGTTCATGACTTTTTCTCCTGAATAATGATTGATAAAAAAGCAGGCGGAAAAAGCTGCCCGCCTCCCGCCTGTTTGTTTACGATTCAGCCTATCAGCCGGCTGTGGCTATGGTCGCACCGGAAGTCGTATTTGGAACGGTAGCTTCCGCGGAATAAGCCATATAAACTCTGGATTCGTTGTCGTTGACATCGGTCAGCGTCAGGGTGCTTCCGTCAACCACGAACATATAGTCGCTGGTGATGCTCTTGGAAAGAACGGTGTAAGTGATGGTGACATAGTAGTTGCCGTCATCTCTCTTGCTGACGGAATAAGTTCCGGCCAGATTGCCGTTATACTTGATGTTCAGAACAGGAATCGTAAAATCGGCGTATGTAATAGTGCAGATATTGCCCTCCTTGAACTCATAACCGACAGTTCCCGTGGAATCACGCCATGCACCCATGAGCTTTTTCTCCGGTGTGATTTTCAGATCGCAGGCAGTGAAAACACCGATGACCATCACAAGGGCAAGGATAATAACAGCTACTTTTTTCATTTGTTTCATAAGTATTCAACCTCCAATAATCAAAGTTTCCTTTGGTTGTCATATTATATCATATTTTTTCGGGTTTGTACAGTGTAAAATATGAATATTTTCTTTCATTTGAATTCTGTGCGCTTATGTGATAGAATGATAAAGCATTACATTTTCAAGGAGATTCGCCATGACAGAAAGAATCACAGAGCGCCCCCTGTGGGAACGGCTGAAAGAAAGCGGTAAGCCGATCATTCTTTACGGCATGGGAAACGGCGCCGATATGATTATCGAGGTTCTGGAAAGCCTTGGACTGACTTTCAGCGACACCTTCGCCAGTGACGCCTTTGTCCGCGGCCAGCTTTTTCACGGAAAACCGGTGCTGACCCTGCGTCAGGTCGAGGAAAAATACCGCGACTTCACGGTGCTGATGACCTTCGCCGTCCATGACAGGGAAACCCTCGATTTTGTACGTCGCCTTTCCCAAAAACATGAGTTCTATTCCCCCACCGTTCCCGTGGCAGGAAGCGGTCTTTTCACAGCCGATTACATCGCCGAACACGACCGAGAATTTGACCTCGCCTATTCCATGCTGGCCGATGAAGAATCGAAAAGAACCTTTGTCAATGTACTGAATTTCAAAATCAGCGGCAAAACCGACTATCTTTTTTCCTCTTTCTGTGAAAAAGAAAGAGTCTACCGGGAAATCCTCACACCCGGAGAAAAGGAAACTTTCGTCGATCTCGGTGCTTATGACGGCGACACCGTGAGAGAGTTTCTTGCCGTCACCGGCGGCCAATACTACAAGATCATCGCCTTTGAGCCTGACGGCAAAAATTTCCGCAAACTGGAAAGGAATACGGCTGACTTAGAACGCATCGAACGCTATAATCTCGGTGCCGGTGACAAAGAGGAAACCCTGTTTTTTGCACCGAAAGCCGGAAGATCTTCGCGCCGCGACGACAAGGGCATTGCCATCGCTTTCAACACCGTTGACAACCTCGTCAAGGAAAAAGTCACATTGCTGAAAATGGACATTGAGGGCGACGAGCTGCGCGCCCTGGAGGGGGCAAAAAACACCGTGCGCCAATATCTGCCAAAGCTCTATGTCTGCGCCTATCACCGGAACGAGGATTTCTTCGCACTGCCCCAAAAAATCAGAGAGTTATCCCCTGAATATCAAATATATCTTCGTCAGCATCCCTATATTCCCGCCTGGGAATGTAATTTTTACGCGGTGGCGAAATAACGGAATACCGATTGCAAAAAATAGAAACGCCCAAAGAAAGCCGAAGCTTTCTTTGGGCAATTTTATTTCACGGTTGATGATTAATTGTTAGACGAGCTCTGCTGTGAATTTCTGATCTGCTGCTTTGCCAGCTTCTCAACAAATTCATTGACATTGGCAATGGAAGCGTCAACAACATCGGTGATTTCAACGCTCTTGCTCTCCTGGATCTTGGTGGCCAGATCATCATACTTTTCTGTGCCGAGATCGTTCCGGATGGTGTCCTCCCAAGTGGTGGTGTTCTTAGCGACAAAATACATGATATGATAGCCGAAGCGGGTTTCAACGATACCCACATCGCCCTTGACTCTGCCGTCGGCAAGTGCCCAGTTTTCAAACTCGGCAACCATATCGCCTACGGCTACATCTTCATAGATACCGCCGTCCTCGGCATTGCTGTCGGCAGAATTGGCAACGGCAAGAGCAGCGAAGCTGTCTTCGGTCTTGTCACCCTCAAGATACTGAACCAAAATATCCTGTGCCTGCTTGTAAAGAGCCTTGTCGCCGGTGTCCTCAAGGTCAACATCAATATAGATGTTTGTGCCCTCATATTTGCTCGTGTCGAGCATCTGAACATCGACTTCTTCCTTGGCGTCATCAGCCGCCTCGGTGGTGTCGGCAGCATCGGTGGTCTCCTCGGCATCGTCTGCCGTATCGGAAGAAGTGCTGTCATCATCGGGGAACTTGATGAGAATGTGTCTGACATCATAGGTGATGCTGTCTGCAGCCTTGTGCATGGGGGCGGACATCATGTAAACTGTGTAGCCTGTGCCCTCGGTCTCCAGGATATAGGTGGAACCGACTGCAGTGTTCTTGTCAGATACCCACTTCTGGAAATCCTTATCATCGGCATAACCGACAACGCTGTCATAGGTAGCATCCTCGATCAGCGTCTTGCTGTCATCGGTGATATAGTCCTTATATTTCTCATTTTTTGCTGCCTTTTCAGCTTCAGCGGCAGCATTCTTGAAGGACGCGTCATCGCTGACCTTGGCGGCGAAGCTCTCGGCCTCTGCCTTGGCCTTGGCCATAGCGGCGTCGCTGACGACCTCGGACTCCTTGCCCTCTTCGTCGGTAGTGGTGGTGCTCTCAGCGTCGATAGAATAGTTTCTCAGGGAAACAACACCGTAGGTCGTGATCTTTTCGTTAAATGCTTTCTCGATTTCTGCGGCGGTGTAGGCATTGCCGTATTCCTCGGTCTTCACGGTCTGCACCTTGGAAGCGAGAGCCTGCTCCTCCAGAATCTGTCTGACGAGCTTCTCTGTCATGCCCTTGCCGTAGCACATACGAAGATAGGCTGCCGTGGAGAAGTTGTTGTTTTTCGCCGTCTCCTTGATGGAGGATATGGACTCGTCAACACCCTTCAGGTCCTCTTCGTCCAGTGTGATATTGTTCTTGGCCGCGTAAATCAGGCAGCCCTTGATGTACTTGAGGTTGTTCTTGGCGGTTTCCTCAAAGAAATCGGCAAAGGTGGGATCCTCAACGCCCTCGATTTCACCGGAATACTTCTGCTCAGCAGGCATCTTGGTGTAATCATATCCGACATAGGCAAGACCCATTCCCGGGCTGTAGGAATCATACTGCATTGCCATGTTGAAATAATAAGAGAAGATCGAGTTATAGTAGTATCCGTACTCGGGCAGGGTAACCTCTGTCTCACCGACATTAAAGGCCTTCTTGCCTCTCTCCAGCACGCCGGAATTGCTGACGGCGAAGCCGGCAATGCCACCTGCAATCGCAATCACAACCAAAACGGCGATGAGGGTCTTGGCTCCTTTCGTAAGGACAATCCTGTGTGATTTCTTTTGATTTTTCTTTGCTGCCTTTGCAATACGGGCTTTTCTTTCCTCACGGTAAAGCTCGGCAGCGGTTTTTTCTTGTTTTGCCATTTAGATGTCATCCTTTTCTAAAAAATATTTGCACCTGCTATTCTATACTATTATGAAGAAAAAAGCAAGTGGCAAATGATATTGCAAATAGTTTTATACAACAAAAACCTAAATTAAAATTAAAATTTTATGGAAGAATTTACTCCACTCCGAATATTCGGACTTTGGTACCGATCGTTTTTATTGTTCTTTTTTTCGACAAAAAATGTCTATTGACAGATTTCAAGATTCTCTCTAAAATTAATAATAGAACATTTGTTCGATACCGCCGAACAAATTGATAAATTTCAGGAGGTAAGAAAACATGAACTGTCAAAACTCATTCTCAAAAAACAGCTTTACACAAGCGGATTACATGCTGGCTAAGGAGGCCTATCAGAAATGGGAGGGTAAGAAATACGAAAGCGTCGATGAATATATTCTACGCAAGCGAAAAATCGAGCTGAATAATCTCGTCAATACCGTCATTGAAAATGAACTGTCTGATGAGGACAAGCTCATCGTGAAGCTCCACTGGTATGACGGCCTCTCAACGACGAAAATTGCAGCAATCATCGGCGCCGACCGTACGACGATATTCAGACGGCTGGAAAAGATTAATTCTATTATTTATGAAAAGCTCAAATATGCCATCGAATACCGCTACGGCAGAGACTATTCCAGACAAGCCAAAATCATCATCAAAAATGCCGACGGCCTGCATTGCTTCATCTCTCCCCAAGAAATCGGAGAGAGACTGAGAGATCTGCGTGCCAGACAGTGCCTGAGCCAAGCGGAAGTCGGCGCACTGACGGGTATTCTTCCCGAACGCATAAGCGAACTGGAAAAATGCGGAAGCAAAATGACTGCCGCTGAGCTGAAGAGTATTTCAAAACTCTTTCAGACCACCAGCGACTACATCATCTTCGGAAAACAATAAGGAATCAGAAAGGTTGATGCGAATGAACACTTCACTCGGAGATCTGGCACGGGAATATGAAAACTCGCTGGTGATTCAAAGCAAGGTCATTGCCGAATACCGTGAAAAACTGAGCATGGCCATGCGCAACCACAATTCCGGAGAAATCAAGCGGCTCAACACGATGCTCAGAATCCTTTATGATGAAAAAAGCGAACTGGAGGAACGCACCAATGAGTTGCGCGCCTACTGTGCCGAAACCAATATACCAAACTGACCGGCATGAAAGCGGCAGTTTTCCGGGGAAAAGGAGGCTGCCGTCAGCCGGCGGCGTTCCCCTTCTGCAGGCCGAAAAAGAGCAAGCCTCTCCCCTGCCTCAGGGAAGAAAGCACCGCTTTACCCGAAAGCAACAGCCCCGCGGATTCCTCCGTCGGAGCTGTTTTTTTATGCTTTCGTTTATTTTGTAAGAGTATTGTACCAATATTCTCTGCGCCGTTTGGTCACAGCTTTTCGGATCAGGAAAAAGATCAGCGCCGCACCGATGACAGCAAAGCCGATATAGATATGGGTATTATCGGCGCCGTAAATTCGGATTTCATTCCACAGCTCAGAAAATTTCAGCAGTGTTTCCTGGGGAAGATTATGGAAATACTCTGTTTCCGGCTTATCCTCCGGTTCAGGGTAAAGATACTTGTTTTCCCGCATCTCCTCATAGTCCGGATGGTCGAGAACACCGATGTTGGGCGTAGCATAACCGATATAAAGGGCATTACTGAGTGCGACGGTGGGATCCAGCAGGAAATTGATATAAAGCATCGCCGCCTCATAATTCTGCGCACATTTCGGGATACAAACGGCGTCGACAAAAATATTGACGCCTTCTTCCGGATAGACAAAATCCAGATCCGGGTTGACATCCTGCATACAGACAAAGTCACCGACATAATAGGGCACCAAGGCCGCTTCGCCGCTTTCCATTTTGTTGTAGATTTCGTCCATCACATAGCCCTGAAGCAGCGGTTTCTGATCAATGAGCATCTGCGCCACATCGTATAGCTCTTTTTCATCGGTGGAATTGAGGGAGTAGCCCATAATCTTCTGCGGTATGGCGAAAGCGTCACGGGGATTATCAATCATCAGGATTTTTCCGGCATAGCGCTCGTCCCAGAGAACGGTCCAGCTGGTGGGCTTTTCTTCGACCATTTTGGTGTTATAGATCAGTCCGACCATACCCACATTGTAGGGCACAGAATACTCATTTTGAGGATCGTAATACATATTTTGGTAATCCTCAGAAACATAATGATAATTCGGCAGTGACGATACATCTATTTTGAGCAGAAGATTTTCGGAAATCATTCTCTCGATCATGTAATCCGAGGGAATGATAATATCATAGCTGGCGCCGCCGTTCTTGATTTTAGGATACATATCCTCGTTGCTCTCAAAGGTGACATAATTGACCTTGATGCCGGTCAGCTTTTCAAATTCTCTATTGACATCAATACAACCGTCCTCATAGCTGTCACTGATATATTCGCCCCAGTTAAAGACATTGATCGTCTCCCCCTCGTGGCCCTTGTAATATTCCTCATTTTCATAGGCGGCACAGCCGAAAGCCAGACAGGCAACCGCGGCGCAAAGGCAGGTGAAATAGCAAAGTAACTTTTTCATTTTGCCGCCCCCTTACCGAGCCTGTTGCTCATTTTCTTTTCTCCCCTGACCTGTGAAACATTCAGCAGAATCAGCAGCAGAAGAATGGTGACAAATATGATGGTAGAAAGGGCATACATATCCGGTGTCACGCGCTTTTTCGTCATGGAGAATATCCGGATAGGCAAAGTCTCAAAGGACGGTCCCTGGGTAAAATAGCTGATGACAAAGTCATCGAGCGAAAGGGTAAAGGACATCATCAGTCCAGAAACGATGCCGGTGGAAATGGAGGGAAGTATGACCTTAAAAAAGGACTGAACGGGTGTACAGCCGAGATCCATGGCGGCTTCCGGCAGAAACTTGTCAAGCTGTCGGAGCTTTGGCAGAACCGAGAGAATGACATAGGGCAGATTGAAAGTAATGTGGGCAATCAGCATCGTCCAGAAGCCCAGTGCATTGGTGACGCCGATGAGCTTAGCGCAGAAAACGAAAAGCAGCATCATGGAAATACCCGTAACGATTTCCGGATTCATCATGGGAATATTGGTGACGCCCATGGTGACTTTTTTGATGTGCTTGTTTCTCATGGCGTTGATACCCACCGCCGCGGCCGTGCCCATGACTGTCGCCAGCAAAGAGGAGGAAACCGCCAGCAAAAGAGTGTTTCTCAGGGCTTTCATGGTGGCCTCGTCATGAAGCAGAGACTCATACCACCGCAGGGAAAAGCCGGTGATAACGCTGGTACTTGCCGAGGAATTGAAAGAAAAGACAATCATCACGGCAATGGGCGCATAAAGCAGGAAGATAATAAAGGCCACATAGAGCTTTGAGGCCGTTGACATTTTTGTTTTCATATCAGCACACCTCCGTCATCGTCATCGCCGGTGAAATGATTCATCACAAGCATACAAATGATGATCAGCACCATCAGCACGAGAGAAAGGGCCGCGCCGAGATTATAGTTATTGACCGACTTAAACTGCATTTCAATCACATCGCCGATGAGCGAGAAGGTGTTTCCGCCCAGCTTCTTTGAGATATAGAAGGTGGAAACCGAGGGGACAAAGACCATGGTGAAGCCGGAAGCAATACCCGGCAGGCTCAGCGGAAAGATGATGTTTTTGAAAACTGTCAACTTGTTGCTGCCGAGATCCTCGGCCGCCTCGATAAGACTGTGATCCATTTTCGCCATAATGTTATAAAGCGGCAGGATCATATAGGGAATATAATTATAGACCATACCGAAAACAACGGCTCCCTGAGTATTGATCATGTGTATATTTGGCAGGTTCAGAGCAGAAAGAACGGTGTTGATCACACCGGTGTCCTGCATCAGGATCATCATAGAATAGGTTCTGATGAGAAGATTCATCCACATGGGCAGCATGACCAGCATCATCATCGTCCTTTGCACATTGGCCTTGCTTCTGGCCATGATATAAGCCAGCGGATAAGCCAGCACCAGGCAGATGACCGTTGCGATCAGACCGAGCCAGATGGAATTGAGCATTACATCTTTATATCTTCCGATATCGCTGATATAATCCAGTGTAAAGTTTCCCGCCGCGTCTGTCACGGAATAGACAACCACAAATATCAGCGGTACGATGATAAATATCGCCGCCCACAGCATATAAGGCGCGGCGGTCAGCTTTTTCATCAGAGAGGATTTTTTCATTTATCACTCCTCCTCTACTGCGTTGACATCGCTGAGCTGCTCCAGCTCGTCACTGAAGGAACTGTAATCGCCGTACAGACCGGAATATTCACTCTTTTTCATAACATGAATGGCGTCAGGCTCGATCTCAATGCCGATCTTGGTGCCCACGGGATAGTAATCCGTGGTCTGAATCATCCACTTGAAATTGTCGATATCTACGATCATTTCAAAGTGTATGCCCTTAAAGGTATTGGAAGTGATCACACCGCTGATGGTGCCTTCACCATAGGGAACGACATCCACATCCTCGGGACGCACAACAATGTCGACGCTTTCATTCACGGCAAAGCCCTTGTCGAGGCACTGGAACACGGCGCCGGAGAATTTGGCTTTGAAATCGTCCAGCATCACACCGTCGAGGATATTGCTTTCGCCGATGAAATCGGCAACAAAAGCATTTTTCGGCTC
Organism: Oscillospiraceae bacterium; assembly: GCA_029013165.1. Taxonomy (GTDB): domain Bacteria; phylum Bacillota; class Clostridia; order Oscillospirales; family Acutalibacteraceae; genus UBA6857. The sequence continues at coordinate 8,396 of JAQXMV010000074.1, forward strand.
GTTATAAATATCAATGGGAGAACCGATCTGCTGTATGCGGCCGTCATTCATAACAACGACGGTATCGCTCATGGAAAGAGCCTCCTGCTGATCATGGGTAACATAGATAAAGGTAATGCCCATGCGCTTCTGGATATTTTTCAGCTCGACCTGCATATCCTTGCGCAGCTTCAGATCCAGGGCGCCGAGAGGTTCGTCCAGGAGCAGAACACGCGGCTCCACGGCCAGCGCTCTGGCGATGGCCACACGCTGCTGCTGTCCGCCGGAAAGAGAGGAAATATCTCTTTTCTGAAAGCCCTTGAGATTGACAAGCTCCAGCATCTCCCCCACCTTTTTGGCGATATCCTTTTCTTTCATCTTCTTGATTCTCAGTCCGAATGCAATATTTTCATAGACATTCAGGTGCGGAAACAGGGCGTATCGCTGAAAGATCGTGTTGACCTGCCGTTTATGGGGCGGCAGATTATTTATGTCTTTACCCTCAAAGAGGACTTGTCCGCTGTCGGCTTCCAGGAAGCCGGCGATAATCCTCAGAGTAGTGGTCTTTCCGCAGCCTGACGGGCCGAGGAAAGTCATGAATTCCTTATCCTTGATTTTCAGATTGATTGAATCAAGAATAACCTCATCTTCAAATTTCTTTGAGATGCTTTTGAGTTCGATAATAGCATTATCTTCCATCAATAAACCCCTTTCCCTGCATGAATGATTCTTTCATGCTCGCTCGATTTTGGTGATCGGCGTAAAACTGTTAATATCCCAAGAGAAGCAAATAAACGCACCTGCTTCACCCGGGATCTTTCTTTCGGTATTACGCTGTCTTGTTAATGGAAATCTCAGCGAAATCCATTAACACAAAATATAAAACAAATTTTTTCAAATGTCAACAGTTTTTTTGCATTTTTCGTCAAAATCTTCGGACAAATTTGCGGTAATTTGAGAAAAACTCTTTTTTTCTTGAAAATGCTCTGTTTTCCTCTGAAAAGCTCACAAAAAATTTTTTTGACCCTCATCATTTCGGCGCATAAAAAGCCGTCTTCTGCAGCTTATGCAGAGACGGCCCTTGCTTTCAGTCCAGATATGCGTTCATTTTTTCTGTCAGCCACTGCCGGATCTTCTCCCGGCTCTCCTCCTCGAGTTCATAGACGGTGGTTTCAATTTCCTCTTCGCCGCAGTTTTCATAGGCCTTGAGGCCGTAATAAACAGCCGCTTTCAGCAGCTCTTCTTCATCATCATCTTCACCGATCCTCTCAATCCAGATGCGGTAATTGAAAATCTTTCTGCCGAAACAGCCCTGAGCGGGATCCGTCCCTCTGGAGCCGACATAAGTGTTATAGTTTCCGCCGATTCGCGAGGCGCCGATCAGCCACGGCAAAAGCGGCACAAATATTTCTTCTTTCATGGCATTTCCTGTCCTTTCTTTTCCCCTCTGCCGTGGGAGAAAAAGCTGTCGCGTATTATGATATCAAAAAAAGTGCCTTTTGTAAATAGTCATTCACCCATAAATTTCACGGCAAGAACCGCCATGGTCTGACGGAAATATCCCCACACATAGCCGATGGGAAGCACAAACAGACACAGAAGAAACCACCCGGCGAAGCTATTGACCGTGCGGTGCAAGAGCCTTTGGTTGTCTTTCATGGCCAGCTGAGATGCGCTGATCAGTTGGCGGAAATTCAGGGTTTTTCCGCTGATATAGTAATATCTTGCCGGGAAAAGCGACGCCGTCATGCGGCGATAATAATGAAGTCCCGCCATGAAAAAAGCAACCGCCGTGGCGGCAATGATCGCCAGAACCGCCGCCGAAGTGCCCACAAAGGAAAGGCGCAGCAACAAGATGACAGTCAGTATGGCCGGCACATGACAAAGAATCAGCAGCGAAGCCTTGACAGTGCCCAGACGAAAAGCAAAAAAGCGCAGTCCAAAGGCGCGCCGCGGACGGAAATAATAAAAAATATCCCCCGAGCCGGCAGGGAGCCCTTGGGCTTTTTTCAGCACATAACGGTCGGCACCGTAACGAAGTATGAGCAAAACCCATCGGCAAAGGGCAAGGATCATCACAGACAAAGCCAGACTGATCAGCTTTACCCTGTCGTAAGAAAGAAGCTGCGGCATAAAAACACCGCGGTAGACTGCCGCCATGAGATTCACGGAAAAAACCATGAGCAGCGTCACGGCCAGCGTCATGGTCAGAATCACCGTGTTGCCCATCTGAAGACTGCGGCCTTTGAGCCGTATTTGCGCTGTCATTTTTACCACCTCCCTTTTAGTATGGGAAGCAAAAGACGAAATAACCCGCCGAAAATGTTTTTCGGCGGATGAAATTTTCCTGTAGACACAGCGATCAGAAAGAAACGCTGTCTGTGTAGGAGGTGTTATACTGGGTGCCGGCCTTGCTCTGCAGGAAGCCCTCGGGAATGGTATAGGTAATCACCGATCCGGAGGAAACCGACTGCTGGGAAAGGTCAATGATGATCTCCTGCATTCCGTCGGCATTCTTTCCTGCGGTGACGGAACAGGTCACAGTCCCGGCAACGGCCACGCCGTCAATTTTGACGCTGATGGAGGCCGTGTTCGCCTTGATGTCACTGCTCCAGTTATAGGGATTGATCGCCAGCATAATCTTGTTGGTGTTGCTGTCAAAGGCCTTGGAGTCGATGATCAGGGTCGTGGGCTCTTTTTCGATCTGCGTTGTTGTGGTGGTCGTCTTTTTGGTGGTCGTCGTTGTGGTCTTTTGGGTGGTGGTGGTCGGCTTGGTGGTCGTGGTGGTCGGCTTCACGGTGCTCGGCGCTGTCGGCGCGTTAGTGGACGGCGCCGTGGGCTGTGTCGGAGCATTTGAATAGCTGACCGACGGCTTATCAATGTTGCCGCTGGTAAAGGAAATATCGCCGTAATTATCGGTCATTGCCGTCACGCCCGTCGGAATCTCAAAGCGCGTCGTGTCCTGCCAGGGAACGGTTTTGCTCTGATTGGTGGTGAGGACATAGGTCGGTTTGGCGGCACTGTTTGAAGTGGTACTGCTGTCGGCCGAGACAGGCGTACCGGTCTGAATCGGTACAGAAGCCGTTGTCTCCTTGTCTTCCTTGCCGCAGGAAACAAACATAAAAACTAATGCTAACAGCAAAAACGCCGCAACGATCTTACGCAACAATATCGCCTCCCAAAATAAACACTTTGATATTATACATGATTCCTTGAAATAAGTCAAACGAATTAATGTTTAATTTTTAAGAATATCAAAGTTGTCTTTTATATATTTTGCCGAAGAGAGCTTAATTTTTCTTAAAATATCCTTTTCACTGATATATTTCTGAAGCTCTTCCAGCTTTTTCTCATCCAGAGAAGCCGTCTCATCCAGCGGATCATACATTTTTTTCGCCGGTGCCAGTGCCGCAGCACAGTCCTCCATACCGATGGCACACAGAGCCGGCAGCAGCTTTTCCGTGAGCACAGAGCCATATTCGGCAAAAAAGGATTTCACCGAATCCTCATTGACAAAGACATCCAGCGTATAGATATACTGCTTTTCGGCCGAGAGCGTCTCAAAGGCTTTTTCCATATTCTCCTGCTTTTGCAGCTGAAGCTGATAAATCAGCGCCGTGCCTTCCAGAATCTCTTCCTCATCGCAGTGACTCAGTTCTTCGGCAGTGATGTTTCTGTACTTTTCCTTGAGGGCCGTCAGGCGTTTCAGCTCATTGGTCTGACTGTTATAGCTGCGGCGATAGGAGGAATAGGACATAACGGCTTTTCGGAAAATGAAAACCGCCGCAACGCACACCGCTATAAAGACAATAATCAGATAACCGTTTTCCTTAAACCACTGACTCATTTTCTTCCTCCTGCAGGGCTTTATAGATTTCGCCCTTTTTCATTCCCGTTTCTTTTGCCGCCATTTTTGCGGCCATACTGGCACCCATACCCTCTCGCAGATAGCTTTTGGCCAGAGCGACCGCCTCTTCCGGCGTGATTTCCTTTTCTTCGCAAACCGGTTTTCCCTCAATGACCAGGACGATTTCGCCTTTCAGTGCCTCGGCGGCATATTTCTGCGCCGCCTCGGAAAGAGTGGTTCTGATCACTTCTTCGTGAATTTTTGTGATCTCCCGGACAATGGCCAGTCTGCGATCACCGAGGGTTTCATAAAGATCGCTGAGGGTTGCGCTGAGCTTGTGCGGCGCCTCATAAAAGACCATGGTTCTCTTTTCGTCCTTTATGCTCTCAAGATGCTCACGGCGGCTCACACGGTTCATGCTCAGGAAACCCTCAAAGGTGAAGCGGCCTACCGGCAAGCCCGAAAGAGCGATGGCCGCCACGAATGCGCTAGGGCCCGGCACAGCGTTGACCGTAACGCCGTTTTCGTGGCAAAGAGCCACCAGATCCTCACCGGGATCGGAAACGGCAGGCATACCGGCGTCGGTGACAAGAGCGCAGTTTTCTCCGGCCAGAATCCTGCCGAGAATGACTTCGCCTTTCTCGCGGCGGTTATGCTCAAAATAGCTGATCATCGGCTTTTTGATGGCGAAATGATTCAGCAGCTTCAGCGTCACCCGGGTATCCTCAGCCGCGATGAAATCCACAGCGGCAAGGGTTTCCAGGGCTCTGGGCGAAATATCCGATAGGTTTCCTATGGGCGTACCCACAACGAAAAGTTTTCCTTGCATGATTCTTTCTTCCTTTATTGATGCCCGTCCATATAGTCGCCGAACATCTTTCTGAATTCATCGGTAACACTGCCGTCGGCATGTTTCATAATCAAATTTTTCTCGATCCGCAGACCCGCCTTGCCGCCCTTGCGGCCTTCAATGAGAATCAGCCAGGGCTCTCTGCCCTCTCTCTCAAAAACAAAGCGCAGACGCTTGGCCTCGACGCCCTGACTGCGCATGGCGCAGATAATATCACAGAGTCTTTCCGGACGGTGACACATACAGAATCTGCCGCCGTATTTCAGCAGAGCCGACGCCGCTGACACCGCATCGTCAATATTGCAGGTGATCTCATGGCGGGCGATGCGTTGGGCTTCGCTCAGGCTTTCAATGCCTGTGCCCACCGGCTTATAGGGCGGATTCATCGTCACGAGATCAAAGGAGCCGAATTCCAGCAGACCTTTGAGTTGACGGATATCGCAAAGCATGGGAGTGATCCTGCCGCCGAGACCGTTGAGCTCTATGCTTCTTGTGAGCTGATCAACCGCCCGCGGCTGGATATCCAGAGCAAAAACCTCTCCCGTTTCGCCCTTGGACCAGATGAGTGGAATGATACCGCAGCCGGTACCCATATCGCAGGCTCTGTCCCTCTTTCTCACGGCCGCAAAATTAGCCAGCAAAACCGCGTCTGTGCCGAAGGTGTGGCAGGGAGAAACGATCAGCTGACGGTTATTGCCCAGCGGCTCGACTTTTTCCTGCTCAAGGAGATTGACCATAAACTCACCCACCATGTTATGATAGAGCTATGATAGCACATTCAGGGCAAAAAAGAAATGCAGTTTCAAAAAAATTTACAACCGTAGAGAAAATAATAAGCCGCCGAAAAGGCGGCAACGCGCAAAAACGGGAGCCACTGAAAAAGCAGCTCCCGTTTCGTTTTATTTCTGTGAAGCGATATAATCGGCCAGCTCTCCGACAGTCTTATACTTATAAAAGTCCTTGACACTGACGGATACGCCCATTTCAGACTCTACCTCATCAATGATACAGGCGGCGTCAAAGGAGCTGAGACCCAGATCCGTCATCAGATTGGTGTCGGCATTGATGACATCGTCCTCGGTGTAGTTTTCGATAATCTTAATCAATTCCTGCATAATTTATGCCCTCTCTTCCGGTGTAATTTTTGCTTTTTCCAGGATCTCTCCGACCTTGATATCCGGATTTTCACTTCCGGCCAGGAGAGCAGTCCTGATCTTTTCATAGAACACTTCGATGCTGTTCTTGGGATCCGGCGTCTTTCTGTATTCAAAGACGAACTCGAAGCCTGCATCGTCGGCTCTGTGGCGAACCGTTACATAAAGAGGAATCATGGAAGCACCGTTATTATACCAGAAGCTCTTCGCGGTCTTTTCGGTCTCCTCATCGACATTTGGAATCACCATCAGCGGCTGATAAGAGAAGCCCATGCTGTCATAGGTAGAGTCGGGAAGAGCCGTTTCCGGCATGGACTTGTGGCGCAGTGCCAGCATTTCCATGAAGCTCAGCGAGCAGTGTGAATAGATACCGCTCTGAATCTGCTCGATTTCCTCAACGGCCGAAGCAAAGTCGGTATCCGGAGAAATGATGCTTCTCATGGGGAAGAAGTTGATTCTGATACCGCCGGATTTCTTTTCGCCGATGCTGCCTCTTCTGTTGACGATCATCTTAAAGGAGACATCCTGCTCGTTGTCATTGAAAACGGATAGCGCCGTTCTGACGCCCATAGAGAGGGCTGCGCAGACGGAAAGGCCTCTTTCCTTGCACATATTCATGATCTTCTGCGTCTCTTCGCTGCTCATCTGGAAGATCTTCAGGCCGGCTTCGGGCGTGCCGGAATGAATGTCGCAGTAGCGTCTCTCGGGGAATTTCTCCTGCTGCTTCTTGAGTCTGTTGTCGAGAAGATAGTCGGTAAAGATCGGCTCGGTGGTGGTGGCAAGTGAATCAAACCAATACTTGCGGTCGGCTTCATGCTTGGGCGAATTGATATAAGCCAGCTCCTTGGCAGCCTCGGGGAAATAAGGTCTCATGGGCTTGGGATAAGGCTTGCCCTGGGTTTTGCTCAGATAAATCTCCATGATGTCCTTGAGGAAAACTTTGACCGAATAAGCGTCCATGGCCAGGTGCTGGAGCTTGAAGAAAATGCCGTTATAGCCGCCGGCGAGTTTGACGAGCTTGATCATGTGCAGCTCACAGCCAAACATAGGCACCGGTCCGTGGGCAATTTCCATGAGCTTGGCATGGACCTCTTCTTCGCTCAGATCACTCAGATCCAGCGTTTCGATTTCCATGGTGCTCTTTTCTTCGACATACTGCAGAACCTTAAACTGCTCGTCGGGGATAAAACGCAAGCGCATGGTGTCGCATCTTTCCACGGCCTCCATGACGGACTGCTTCATCACCTCGAAATCCATGTCGTTTTTGAAATAATATCCGCAGCCGATATTATTGATAAGAGCACCCTGGCCGTACTGCATGGAGCAGCCGAGCATGAACTGCTGAGGGATCGTCAGCGGAAGAGCGTTCACCGTTCTGCCGTCCTGTAAAATCTTTTCCATTATTTATTTTTCTCCTTATAAAAATAAAATTCCGTTCTTTTGATCTTGCCCGAAGGGGTTCTGACAAAGGGCTTATCTCTGAGCTTCACTTGTGCGATTCTTCTGATCTGCGGAGAATCCTGATTGATGCGTGCCACGATCTCATCCACCATGGCTTTCAGCTCTTCCTCGCTCTTGTCGCTGTAAAGCTCTCTATCGGGGAATACTTCACAGACGATCACATCGTTTTCACCGTAGACGACCACTTCCTTGACCACAGACTCATCGGCAAAGAGGTTTTCGATTTCTTCCGGTGAAACATTTTCGCCGTTGGAAAGAATGATCAGATTCTTTTTGCGGCCCACGAGATAAATGTGTCCGTCCTCCACGAAGCCGAGATCTCCCGTATGTAAAAATCCGTCATCGGTGAATGCGGCCTTGGTCTCCTCCGAGCGTTTGTAATATCCGATCATGACCGAAGGTCCCTTGACCTGGATTTCGCCGTCTTCGGACCGAACCTCGTTGACGGAGAGAATCTTGCCGTTGGAATACTTGCATTTTTCCGAGAAGTCCGAGGTGGTAATTCTGGGACTGCATTCACTCATGCCGTAGCCCTGACGGGCGGTGATGCCGTACTGTTCAAATTCGTCAATGAGCTTTCCGCTGAGGAAAGCACTGCCGGCGATCATTCTTCTGAAGTTTTTGCCGACAACCTTTTCTGCGGCCTCTCTGTCGGAAAGCTCGGGGTTATTTTTCTGTGTGATCTTAATTCTGGTGAGAATCGACTTGCACAGGGAAGGAACAATCCGCATGATGGTGGGTTCAAACCGCAGGAAGTTTTTGTAAAGATTCTTCATATCCCCGTTGAGGCAGAGGGTGCCGCCGTCATAGAGGGTTTTGAGCACATCACAGCAGTAGCAGAAAACATGGTGCATGGGGAGCACCGAGAAGCTGACATCCTCCAGATCCATGTTATATTCGTTATAGCAGGTATTGGCGGCCATGTTTCTGTTGGAGAGCATGACGCCCTTGCGGTCGCCGGTGGTGCCGGAGGTGTAGACAATCAGCGCACAGGCGTCGGGATCAATCTCCACCTCGGACAGAGGCGCATATTCGCTGCTGCTGTTGTATTTGGCGAAAACATCGCCGAACCACTTCAGATCACCAAGGGAAACAACCTGCTGCAGTCTTGTGTATTTCTCGGATATTTCCTTGGCGCGGGGCAGAAAATCGTCCTCGCAGAAGAGCATCTCAATATCCGCGTCGTCAAAGAGCTTGACGGCCTCCTCAACGGTGATGTCCGGCGCGAAAGGTACCACCACATTGCCGCTGAAAATCATTCCGGTCAGGCAGGCAATGTATTCATATCCGGTTTTGCCGATGAAAGCGATATGCATTCGTTTTTCGGAAACGCTTCTGATATATCTGGCCACGGCAAGACAGTTTTCGTAAAACTCCTGAAAGCTTTTTTCCTGCAGATCATCTCCGATATAGTACCGGCAGAAAATCTTTTCTCCGTAACTGTCGGCAGCATGTTTGGCAAGCTGTCTGACACTGTTTACCTCACTCATGCTTTAACCTCCTCTTTGAAATCTCTCTTGATTTTCAGGGTCGTCGTTTTCGGAAACTCCGTATCTCTGGTATTCACTTTTCTGATTCTCTTATATTGGGGCAGACTTCTGTTGAACTCGTCCACATCCTTTTTGATCTGCGTCTTGGCGTCGGGACAAATCGTTTCATCGAGATAGAATTCTGCGTTGATCAGGTCGTTTTCGCCGTAAACCACGACTTCCTTGACATATTCGATCTTCATGAGCTGATCCTCAAGCTCCTCAGGCGCAACATTCTTGCCATTGGAGAGCACGATGAGGTTTTTCTCTCTGCCGACAAAATAGAGATATCCGTCCTCATCCATATAGCCGAAGTCACCGGTCTTGAACCAGTCGCCGTCAAAGACGCTGGCTGTCGCCTCTTCGTCCTCATAATATCCCATCATGACATTGTCGCCCTTAACATAGATTTCGCCGACACCGTCCTCATCGGGATTATTGATCTTCACTTCGCAGCAGAGCATGGCCTTGCCGCAGGAGCCGGAGCGGTGATCCATCTGTGTATTGAGGGTAACGCCCGGTGAGCACTCCGTGGTGCCGTAAGCGCAGAGAATGTCGATACCGAGATCATTCATACCCTTTTCATATTTCGGATCCAGATAAGCGCCGCCGCAGACGATATATTCGAGACTGCCGCCAAGACCGTCAAGGACCTCCTTGAAGAGCTTTCTTCTGATATCAATGCCGAATTTTCTCAGGAAGTTGCTGATTTTGATACCCTTGCGCAGTTTATCGGCGCTGCCCTTTTCTTCAGCCTTGCGCCAGATGGTCTTATAGATCGTCTCCACCAGCATCGGCACACCGGCCATATTCTGGGGATGATACTTCTTCATGTCGCCGGGAACATCTTTCAGGCTGCGGCAGATATAACCCCATGCCTGAAATACATTACTCAGGAACAGTGCACTGGCCCAGGCGAAAAGATGGTTCATGGGCAAAAAGCCGATGGCATTGGTTCCCTGAATCACCTTAGCCGAAGCCACGGCGCTGGCTGTGACATTCTTATGGCTGAGCATAACGCCCTTGCTTTTTCCGGTAGTACCGGAGGTATAGACGATGGTTGCCAGATCTTCCGGCTGAGGAGGATTGTCAAGATAAGACTTACCGGTCTTTTTGAT
>JAQXMV010000075.1 GCA_029013165.1 Oscillospiraceae bacterium
CAAAAAGCTTCAGACAATTACTTTGCAGAGTGAAAAAAAGAGGATCTGAAATAATGAGAATCAACAAAAACGCTGCTTCGTCTCCTCCTTTCGTTTGTATTTTTACAGTGACCAAAGCAGCAAGCACAGAAAACAAGAGTAACAGGATCGGAAGTAAAATGGTACGAGTTGAGAACAAAACATCTAATTTCGGAACAGATACACCGAGAAACAGCATAGGGAAAAAAAGAAATGTTCTGAAGAAAAAAAAGGAGGAAAGTACCATCGTCTTTTTTATATTTTTTGCTTTGTTCATATAATACCTCTCAAAACTCAAGCTATAAATATTGTCAGATAAACCAAAGCAACAGCGGCCGGCAAAGGATTACTTTTGATTGCGCTGATCCAATCTGAAACGGTATTTGTTACGGTAGGATTTTTGCGCACAATATAATAAATAATTAAACTCAACTGAACCAATATGTTGTTATAAAAATATTTGACAAATTCCCAAGACACTATCGTTGGCGGTATGATTACAATCGGGGAAATAAGACATAAGAAAAAGATCAGTTTTTGGAATTTATCGCTTTCGCGTCTCATCACCTGTTTCCAAAAACTCGCCAATACAGCATAAAACGGCAATGCAAGAAATATCAAAGCAATAAAACAATTATACGCGTTTCCCCACTCCAAAAAATAGGTTTTGAAAGTCCTTTCAAGAATTCTATTCATGGGCTCAAAATAATCAAAAATCCATTCTTCGACAAACAGTTGATATGTTCCTGCGTCTAACTGTCCGGCATATCTCGAAAAATAAAAATCTAAAAACTCTTGCGGCGTTTGAAATCCTGTTGTCTTTTCAGATAATACACCGTAGATTCCGATAGCGATCATCGCAATATAAGAAACCGCGCAGATTATGCCGTTTTTCACCGAATATCCGCTGCTTTTGAATTCCTGCAACATGATTATTGCAATTAAAATCATACTGCAAAACAAATATACCGGATTGATCAATGTGGAAATAAAACAAAGCAGCGGTGTAAACCATATTGCATATTTGTTATCGCACAAAAGCACTGCAAATAATGTCAGCGCCCAAAGCAGCTTATCCTGAGTCATCTGAGAAAAATAAAGTCTAAATGAACCTGGGATAATACAAATGATCAAAATTATAAACAACACAACCAAAAAATTTTCTTTGTCGTTTTTCACTTTACTGAGAACCCTGCCAATACACCGGGAAGCAGCCAGTGCCAAAACGAGCGAAAACACAACCGCAAGAGTCTGAATCAGCTGGTCTGAAACCGAATCTGTAAACCAACTAATGATTTCACCGATAAGTCCTCTGGGGATAAATCCGTGCTTATATGTATAAAGATAATGAATAATATAATATCCAGATACATGCGGCGGCCCGGCAATAATGACCCACCCACACAGAATGACCGTCGGGATTAAATAAAACAGCCAATTAGGCAATGAGCCATCCGAAGCGAGAGGCGAGCTGAATACCTTTCTGTTTAATCTCATGTGTTTCCTCCGAACATCAAATGAATGATCCTATATACAATTATTATATCATTTTCTGGATATAAGTCAAGAGATACCCTTTTCGCTATATATGCATGATGAGGCAAGGCTACGAAATCATTGGATGGCTGACTTTATCAAAAAAAGCTCTGCAAAACACTGTAAGCGTTTGCAGAGCCATCTTGTTATTCGTTATTGCTTGTTCTATCCCTTACGCCCGGGCGACCATCTCGCCGTAAAGGGCTTTTTCTTCCTTGATGAAAGCCTCGATGGCCTCCACGGTGGGCATGGCCGCGGAGCAGCTGTGTGCGGAAATCAGCATGGAGGCGCTGGCCGTGCCGAACTCCAGAGCGTCGATCATATCCCAGCCCTCAAGGAGACAACGGATAAAGGCGCTGGCGTAGCCGTCACCGCCGCCGAAGCCTTTCATGGCCTTGACGGGGAAAGGCTTGATGGAATAACTCTTTCCGTCGTTGGTGTAAGCGGTGGAGCCGTCCTTGCCGTGCTTGATGATGACGATTTTGGCACCGTAGGACTGCCAGAGCTTGGCACTCTCCTCGTCACTGGCACACACACCGGTGATGGCCTCTGTCAGATCATATTCCTCACGGGAGCCGAGAATAATGTCAGCGTTTCTGGCGACCATCTGATAATAAACGGAAATTTCATCCTTGTTTTTCCAGGTGTAGGGTCGGTAGTCAATATCGAAAATGACCACGACGCCGTTTTTCTTTGCCAGCAGCATAGCCTTGAGCACAGCGTCTCTGGAGGGGCTCATGGAAAGTGCCGTTCCGGAAATGACGATCGCCTTGGCGGAGGCGATGTATTCCTCGCTGATCTCCTCAGGCTCCAGCATCAGGTCGGCAATGCAGTCGCGGTACATGAGAATACTGCTCTGACTGGGGCTGAGAATCTCCGTAAAAGTCAGACCGATTTTTTCACCGTTCTTGGCCCGGAAGATATTGGAGGTGTCAATGCCGTCTTTTTTAAAGTAATTGACAACAAAGTCACCGTGCTGGTCATCGCTGACCTTGCCGATAAAGCCGACTTTTTTGCCCAGACGGGCAAGACCCACGGCGATATTCGCCGGTGAACCGCCGACATATTTGTTGAAGTTACAGCTTTCACTCAGGGGACGGTTCATGTCCGTGGGGTTGAAGTCAATGGCAACGCGGCCGATAGGGATAACATCCAAGGGCTTGTTCTGGTCAAATTCTACATATTGCATAAAAGAAACTTCCTTTCAAATGATTTTTATTTTTGCTTTACTCCGCCTTGCCGGTGCAGTAAAAAATCTCCATGTGTTTTTTGGCGTTTTCATAGGCGCCCTGAATCTCCGCACCGTGCAGATCGTAATATCCGCCGATCCTGCCCTCATGATAGGCCTGACGGACGCTGTTTTCCACAGCGGCGAAGGTAGCTGTGGCAATGTTGATCTTCTTGATGCCGCTTTGGTGGCATCGGATGAAATCCTCCGGCTCGATTCCCGTGCCGCCATGGAGCACCAGGGGCACGCTGACAGTGTCTCTGACCTTTTCGAGGATATCGAACCGCAGCTCCGGCGCCTGCTTATAGAAGCCGTGAGCGTTTCCGATGGCAATGGCAAGAGCGTCCACGCCGGTTTCCTCGTAGAAATATTTCGCCTGCTCGGGAGAGGTGCAGCGCATAGCGATGTCTTCGCTGCCGTCCTCACTGCCGCCGACACAGCCGATTTCTGCCTCAACGGCTGCGCCGTAGGGCCTGGCTGCCTCGATGACTGCTTTCGTCATGGCGATGTTTTCTTCCAATGGCAGATGAGAGCCGTCGAACATAACCGAGGTAAAGCCCAGTGCCAGCGCCTGTTTGATACAGGCGAGACTGGTTCCGTGGTCCAGATGAACGGCAACAGGCACCTTGGCCTGCTCGGCGGCGGCCAGCATAGCCGGGCCGATGATCGCCAAAGGCGAATGATTCAGCCGTACCTCTGCGATCTGCAGGATAATCGGAGACTTCGTCTCCTCGGCGGCCTTGATCACGCCGAGAATCATTTCCATGTTGGCGATGCTGAAAGAGCCCACGGCGTAGCCGCCCTGCTGCGCCTTGGCCAGCAGTTCTTTCATGTTGACAAGTGACATTTTTTCACGACCTTTTTTATTCTCTTCTTTATTCTATTGATTTCAGAGACTCCACCATATCCACCTTTTTCAGCTTCTTGTGGAGCACCAGATTGACGAGCATGGAGAAAGCGAAAGCCAGAACCGCCGCATAGAGATAGCTGGCGGGAGAAATGCTTCTGCCGTACATGATGATGTCGACCTCGGCCAGGGTAATGACCAGCCAGTGAAGAACAATACCCATAATCAGACCCTCGAGGGTTCCGATGATCGTCAGAATGACATTTTCGCGGAAAATATAAGCTGAGACTTCGCCGTCGTCAAAACCGAGAACCTTGAGAGTAGCAATTTCCTTGATTCTTTCGGTGATGTTAATAATGGACAGATTATAAAGCACCGTAAAGGCCAGCAAGGCCGCCGCAACGATCAGAATGATAACGATATAACCGATGGAGTCCAGAATGTTTTCAAAGGAATCCATGATCTGATCCGTATAAGCCACGGCGCTGATCTCGTATTCGCTCATCAGGCTTTTGGAAAGCTCGTTTTTCTGCTCCGGAGTCATGTTGTCCACAGCCAAATTTGCGGTAATATAATTGTATTTCGGGGTGGTGCCGAAAATGCTCTGATAGAGATCCTTGGAAAGATAGATATAATGGAAAGCATAGTTTTCCGTTATACCGGCAATGGGGATCTGAACGCTGTAATGATCCGAAACCTCCAGCAGCAGACTTTCTCCCGGGCCGACATCGAGCTTTTTGGCCAGCTTTTCGGTGATGATCGCACCCTCTGAGGTGAGAACCTCACCGGTCTTGCTGCCGCGCTGTCGGAGATTGACATAGGAACCGAGGGCTGCCGCGTCTTCGGGTACCAGCAGATAGCTTTCCATGACCTCGTCGCTTTTGGCACTGGTGGCGTTGAAAACCTTCATATAATTGAGCATAGCCGACTGAATAAAGGCGTTCTGCGTCACCTTGTTATAGGCTTCACATTCACCCAGTTCCGTGTCCCAGGAGCCGTTGAGAACGATCTGCATATCATAGGTCCAGACTCTGTCCTCCTTGACGAACTGATTGTCAAGGGTAGCGTTGATGGAATCGTTCAGTCCGAAACCGGCAAGAAGCATAGCCGTACAGCCCATCACACCGAGGGTCGCCATAACAAAACGCTTCATATTGCGGAAAACATTTCGCAGCGTCACCTTCCAGGTGAAGCTCAGGCGTGACCAGATGGCAGGGATTTTTTCCAGCAAGATCCGCTTTCCGTTTTTCGGCGCCTTGGCACGCATCAGCGTGGAGGGAACCACATGGAGACTCTTGCGGCAGGTATAGTAAGTGGCGAAAACCGTGGTGAAAACGGAGATGAGTATGCCGGGGAAGGCATAGCCGGCCCGGTATTTGATGGCCACGGAGGGCATATCAAAAAGGATACCGTAGGCCTTGGTAACGGCCGTGGGGAAGAAAGCAAAGCCGAGGAAGGAGCCGGCCACACTGCCGATGAGCGAAGCCAGCAGAGCGTAAATGAGATATTTGGACATGATTTCTGCATCGGTGAAGCCCAGGGCCTTGAAGGTGCCCAAACGCGTGCGGTCCTCCTCGACCATACGGGTCATGGTGTTCAGGCACACAAGAGCTGCAACGAGGAAGAAGAACCAGGGGAAGATCGCCGAAAGGGCGGAGGTACGCTTGGCGGCAGAACCGTAATCGTCAAAGCCGATGAGGGCGTCGCCCCGGGGATTGACCATCCACTTGGCTTCCTCCAGTCCCAGCAGGAACTGCTTGGCGTCCTCAAGCTGGAGCCTTGCGCTTTCCAGCTTATCGTTGGCCTCCTGCTTGGCGGCCTCGAACTCAGCCTCGATGGTGGAAGCCTTTTCCTTGGCCATGGTCAGATTGGTTTCATAGGTAGCGATCTGATTTTTCATGTCGCTGAGCTGTGAGAGAACCTCCAGCTCTCCGAACTGAATATTATATCCGGCTTCCGTGAGCTGTTTTTCCGCTTCTGCCAGCTCCACCTCCGCAGAGGCAAGCTGAGCGTTGATGAGCTTGAGCTGAGAAATGAGCTGTTCGGCCTTTTTCAGCTCTGCTTCTTTCTGAGCCAGAACGCTCTGGGCTTCGCTGAGATCCTGTCTGGCGGCAGTGAGCTTGACCTCGATGCTCTGCAGCTGAGGCTCCATATAGGCCGCCATTTCTTCTGCGGTGCCCACTGCGGTCATGGTCTTAATGGCACTGATGATCTGATCCATTTCTTCGCCGGCGAGGCCCGACTGCTGCAGGTTATTGATAATGCCGTTGATGCCGCCGTCCTGGGTGTCATTGAAATGATCCAGGGCAGAGCGCGTGGTGGCCACCAGGTCAGAAAGATAATCCACCGTGGAGGCGGCTGTGTTGACCTGCATTTTTGCCACATTATATTCCGTCACGGCGTTGTTATACTGTTCCTCCGCCCCGGAGTATTTTTCCACCTTGGCCTTGGCGTCGTTATACTGGGCTCTTTTCTGCTCCCACTGAGCATACTGTGTGGAATGTTCCAGCTTTCCCTGATCAATGGCGTTGGCGGCTTCGGTGGCTTTTTCATTATATTGCTGCTTATATTCCAGCAGCTTCTGATCGCCGTTTTCCGCCATATCCAGAACGGTTTTGACTTGCTCCTCGGCTTCGGCGAGCTGACGCTCGGTGTCAGCCTTGGCATTGGCATATTCCTCTTCGCTTTTGGCCACCTCGGAGGTATACCGATCCTTGAGGGCACTGACTCTGACGCTGAGAAGCTCCGGTGCAATGGATTCAAGATAATCGGTATACTGACTGACAAAGGCGTCGTATTCCTTGGAATAGGGGTCATAGCTGTCGCTGCCGACGAGCTTGATATTTAAGGCACTGTAATAATCGTCAAGGAAATTATCCGCAGGAATATACATAAAAGTACCCAGCTTTCCCGTGCCGATGGTCGTCTGACCGCGCTCATAGGAAATATAAAGAGGGGTGCGTATGATGCCTACGATGGTGAATTCCTGATTTTGCAGAGAAGAGGAAACATCTTTGTTTTCTCCCTCAATGGTGATGGTGGAGCCGATCTGAAATTCCTTGGGGGTGGAGAGAACACTGCTGTCTACCACGCACTGATTGGCCGAGGTGGGCCAGTTACCCTCAATCAGCTCCGGCCGGTTCATATAGGTGATATCTTCACCGCCGGCGGCCACGGCGGCGAGCTTATTAACATCAAGGGATATGGCCCGGATGGTGATTTCCGAACCGTCGATATCATTGATGGGCTGCCCGTTGACTTTGGCCACGCCGTCCACATATTTATCCCCCGAAACGGCGGCAACGCCGCCAATGGAGGCGATGACGGCGGCGTCGTCATCGGTCAGTCCCGCCGTGGAAATGATCTGAATATCCGCACAGTTGGAGGAAAGAGCATATTCCTTGGCCGTGTCATACATATCCGGCGCCACGGCGTTCATGCCGGTGAAAAAGCTGATGCCCAGGGCGACGATGGCGATGATCGACAGGAAACGCGCCTGGGTCTTTTCCACGGTGCGCAGAGCGTCGGTAATGAGAACCTTGTTTATTTTCATTGCCTGTCACCACTCCAGCCTTTCAACGGGAACGGGACGGTCATTGACGGCGATCTGTACCACCTTGCCCGAACGCATGGTGATGATCCTGTCGGCCATGGCCGCCAGCGCCTGGTTATGGGTGATGACGACGACGGTGGTACCCGTGTCACGGCAGGTTTTGTGCAGCAGGGCAAGAATCTGCTTGCTGGTGCGGTAATCCAGCGCACCGGTGGGCTCGTCACACAGCAGGATTTTCGGATTTTTCGCCAGGGCTCTGGCAATGGAAACTCTCTGCTGCTCACCGCCTGAGAGCTGTGAGGGGAAGTTATCCATTCTCTCCTGCAATCCCACCTTGGCCAGAATCTTTTCGGCACTGATGGGCTTTTTGCACATCTGGGTGGCAAGCTCCACATTTTCCAGCGCCGTCAGATTCGGCACGAGATTATAAAACTGAAAGATGAAGCCCACATCATAGCGGCGGTAGTCTACCAGCTCCTGCTTGGAAAGGGAGCTGATGGGCCGTCCGGCCACCCGGACCTTGCCGTCGTCGCACTGATCCATTCCGCCGAGGATATTGAGCACCGTCGATTTGCCGGCGCCGCTGGTGCCGACAATGAGGCAAAATTCGCCCTTTTC
The DNA here is from genome assembly GCA_029013165.1 of Oscillospiraceae bacterium. GTDB lineage: Bacteria > Bacillota > Clostridia > Oscillospirales > Acutalibacteraceae > UBA6857. The sequence goes on from JAQXMV010000075.1 coordinate 7,801, forward strand.
GATTTTAAAGGAAACGCCGTCAACGGCGGGAATCATGATTTCGCCGGTCTGATATCTTCTGCAAACATTTTCAAATTCAATAAAGCTCATTTTTACTCTCCTGTCAGTTTTCGGCCTTTGCTTCGGCAGTGGTCTGTGACGGTTCTTCGCTTTCCGGCTCGTTGGTGTAGAGCTTATTGAAGAGCACCTCTCCGGTCTGACTGTCGGCAAGAATCACACGGCAGTTCATCTCGCCGCTGTCGGTGAAGATCTGGTAGTAAAGTCCGCACTGGCCGATGCCGTCGGCAAGATCGGCGGGAGAGCCGGCTTTTTTGTATTCCGCGCCCTTGACCAGCATGACAATATAGCTGAAGTCGTCATTATACTGTTCCAGCTTAACCGCATAGGGGAAATCCCCCGAGTCCACCATGGCACCCATTTCCCTCATGATTTTCAGCCCGGCCTGGGTCTTGAGCAGATCCAGCGTCATGGCAGTCATTTTCAGCGTGACAGTGCCGTCTTTTTCCAGCGTAGCGCTTATGTAGCCCTTTGCCTTGGCATAGGCGTCAAGATCGTTGCGGTATTTTTCGTCGATCATCTCCAGCGGAATCGAGATGTCCACCTTTTGGTTCGGGTTTTTATCGCCTGCGCTGTTACTATAGGTCGGTTCCTCCTCCGGCTCCGAGGTGGTCAGGTCAATGACCTGAATATCGGCCGGATCCGTGGTCTCCTCGTCTTTCTTATTACCGCAGGCGGTCAGGAAAAGTACCGCCGCCAGAAATGTCAGAGTGATTGCAATCGCTTTTTTCATTTTTATTTTACCTCCGCCCACAGGGCATTTTGATTCACAGCATACTATAACAGTATACTATTATAGCATAGAGATAACTTAATTTCCACATTCTATCAAAAATTTCACACCAATTTCACATTGTTATTTCCTGCGAATTTTAGGCAGTTTTTATATGTCCCGACGGGACGCGGCACTGTCTGATGTTTCAGCGGACAGAACCGCAAAAGGGCAAAGGCTCCGCGCCCCTTGCCCGAAGGGCGAAAAAGTGGCCTGTGACTATGTATTTTCGACAAAATTGACAGTATTTTATCTAAATCTATATGAAAAAATACAATAGATTTTTTTGATTTTTTTTGGTAAAATTTATTGAAATGGGATTAGGCTCTTTTTACCGGTCCCAGTCAAACATTACCAATTATTTTTAGGAGGAGATTCCGATGGCAAACAAATGGGTTTACCAATTCAGAGAAGGAAACGGAAACATGAGAGAGCTTCTCGGCGGTAAAGGCGCAAACCTTGCCGAAATGACCAAGCTCGGTCTTCCCGTTCCCCAGGGCTTCACAATCACCACAGAAGCTTGCACGCAGTATTACGAGGACGGACGCAAGATCAACGATGAGATCTATGCCGAAATCATGGAGAACATCGCAGAGATGGAAAAGGTTACCGGCAAGAAATTCGGCGACCTTGAGAATCCTCTTCTCGTTTCCGTTCGTTCCGGCGCACGCGCATCCATGCCCGGTATGATGGATACCATCCTTAACCTCGGTCTGAACGAAGAAGTTGTTGAGGTTATGGCCAAGAAGTCCGGCAACGCAAGATGGGCTTACGACTGCTACAGACGCTTTATCCAGATGTATTCCGATGTTGTTATGGAAGTCGGCAAGAAGTACTTCGAGGAGCTCATCGACAAGATGAAGGCCGAAAAGGGCGTTACTCAGGACACTGAGCTCACCGCTGAGGATCTCAAAGAGCTTGCTAACCAGTTCAAGGCCGAATATAAAGAGAAGATCGGCGAGGACTTCCCCGTAGATCCCAAAGAGCAGCTCATGGGCGCTGTCAAGGCTGTTTTCCGTTCATGGGACAACCCCCGTGCAAACGTTTACCGCCGCGACAACGATATTCCCTATTCATGGGGTACCGCTGTTAACGTACAGATGATGGCATTCGGTAACATGGGTGACACCTCCGGTACCGGCGTTGCCTTCACCAGAGATCCCGCCACCGGCGAAAAGAAGCTCATGGGTGAGTTCCTCATGAACGCTCAGGGCGAAGACGTTGTTGCCGGTGTCAGAACACCCCAGAAGATTGATCAGCTTGCTGAGATCATGCCCGAAGTTTACGAGCAGTTCGTCGGCATCTGCAATACCCTTGAAAATCACTACAGAGATATGCAGGATATGGAGTTCACCATCGAGGACAGAAAGCTCTATATGCTTCAGACCCGTAACGGCAAGAGAACGGCTCAGGCTGCTCTCAAGATCGCCTGCGATCTCGTTGACGAAGGCATGAGAAGCGAAGAAGAAGCCGTTCTCATGATCGACCCCAGAAACCTCGACACCCTTCTTCATCCCCAGTTCGACGCCAAGGCACTCAAGGCTGCCACTCCCATCGGCAAGGGTCTCGGTGCTTCACCGGGCGCTGCCTGCGGCAAGATCGTCTTCACCGCTGAGGACGCAGAAGTATGGCACGCAAAAGGCGAGAAGGTTATCCTTGTCCGTCTTGAGACTTCACCGGAGGATATCACCGGCATGAAGGCTTCTCAGGGTATCCTCACCGTACGCGGCGGTATGACCTCCCACGCAGCTGTTGTTGCCCGTGGTATGGGTACCTGCTGTGTATCCGGCTGCTCCGAGATCGCCATGGACGAGGCCAACAAGAAGTTCGTTCTGGCCGGCAAGACCTTCACCGAGGGAGATGTGATCTCCATCGACGGTTCCACCGGTAACATCTATGACGGCGCTATTGACACGGTTGACGCCACCATCGCCGGCGAATTCGGCCGCATCATGGCTTGGGCTGACAAGTACAGAACCCTCAAGGTCAGAACAAACGCTGACACACCTGCCGACGCTAAGAAGGCTCGTGAGCTCGGCGCCGAAGGTATCGGTCTTTGCCGTACAGAGCATATGTTCTTCGAAGCTGACAGAATCGCCGCTTTCCGCGAGATGATCTGCTCCGACACCGTTGAGGAAAGAGAGACTGCTCTTGCCAAGATTCTTCCCATCCAGCAGGCAGACTTCGAGGCTCTTTATGAAGCACTCGAGGGCAACCCGGTAACCATCCGTTTCCTGGATCCTCCTCTCCACGAGTTCGTTCCCACTGAGGAAGCTGACATCGAAGCACTGGCCAAGGCACAGGGCAAGAGCGTTGAGACCATCAAGAATATCATCGCTTCTCTCCACGAGTTCAACCCCATGATGGGTCACCGCGGATGCCGTCTGGCCGTAACCTATCCCGAAATCGCAAAGATGCAGACTGCAGCCGTTATCCGTGCAGCCATCAATGTCAAGAAGGCTCATCCCGACTGGACCATCGTTCCTGAGATCATGATTCCCCTTGTCGGCGATGTCAAGGAGCTCAAGTTCGTTAAGAAAGTTGTTGTTGAGACTGCAGACGCTGAGATCGCAGCCGCAGGCAGCGATCTGAAGTATGAAGTAGGTACCATGATCGAGATCCCCAGAGCAGCTCTCACTGCTGACGAGATCGCCAAGGAAGCTGACTTCTTCTGCTTCGGCACCAACGACCTTACCCAGATGACCTTCGGCTTCAGCCGTGACGATGCCGGTAAGTTCCTCGGCGCCTACTATGACAACAAGATCTTCGAGAACGATCCCTTCGCAAAGCTCGATCAGAGCGGCGTAGGCAAGCTCATGGAGATGGCTCTCAAGCTCGGCAAGCCCGTCAACGAGAAGCTACACTGCGGTATCTGCGGCGAGCACGGCGGCGACCCGACATCTGTTGAGTTCTGCCACAAGATCGGTCTGGACTATGTATCCTGCTCACCGTTCCGTGTGCCCATCGCACGCCTTGCAGCAGCACAGGCAGCGATTGCCAGCAAATAATTTCCGGCTTCACTAAATTCGCTGAATTTACATTGACGGCCCGGGACACAAAGGAATATATTGATTTCCTGTCCACGAAACGCCGAGTGTATAATTGGCACGATATTGAAGTCAGACTTTATATCTAATAATGAACTCCTCATTGAGAAATCGGTGAGGAGTTTTTGTCAACTGTTGAAATAATGGGCTTTCTATGCTATTATATATTGAAGAAATTTAGAGAGTTTTTTTAGATGAATTTTCAACGTATGGAAAAATGTCTAATTGCTAAAAAATATTACTTAGCATAATGAAAGGGATTTGATATTATGGAAATTATTACGATATTAAGTCAAATTGATTTGGGAAGTTATGCAATGCCTGTTTTTCAACGAGGTTATGTATGGAACCGTGATCAAGTTAGAAAACTTATGGGGTCATTATATAAAGGTTATCCCATTGGCGAATTGCTTGTATGGAATACAACAACAGATCCTAATATTTCTCGTGGTGATGGCCCCCTCACGCCCGGTAATGTTAATTTGATTTTAGACGGTCAACAGAGAATGACTACACTTTATGGCATTATCAGGGGCGAACCTCCAAAGTTTTTTGATGGCAACTCATATTCATTCACAGGTCTTTACTTTAATGTTAAGGACGAGATTTTCGAATTTTATCTCGCTGCTAAAATGAAAAGTGATAAG
>JAQXMV010000076.1 GCA_029013165.1 Oscillospiraceae bacterium
CGCTTCACGGTTGCGGCGCACAACCTGCGCCGCCCGGGGCCGCCCCTCCCGTCAGGCACTCACTTCCCCTCTTGCCGCCTACCTTTCCGACACGAAGCAGACTGCCTTTCCTTGTAAAGGAACACTTTTCGGATTCAACCAACCGCTACCTAACCGTCACTTTAACCGGTGCGGAAAAATCGCTGCAATAAAATTTTCCGCCGCCGAGATCTGCCACAGCTCTGACTTTGATATAATATACAGTGCCTTTTTTCAGGCCGGTTTTGGTGAAAGAAAGATCATAGCAGTTTTTGTATCTCTTATAGCTTCCCTCTTTGCGGCTGCTGTACCAGATCTGATAGCCCATGGCGCCGGGAATCTTGTTCCAGGTGAGCTGATATCCGCCGGTGAGAGAGACGCCTTTTAGTGTCGGAGCAGCCATTTTCACAAGGGTCACAGAGGTGTAGTCGTTGTATTTCAGGGTGCCGTTGCTTTCGTTGATGGGTCTGACGGCAAATTTATATTTTTCTCCGTCTTTCAGTCTCTTGACGGTGTAGGATCTCTGCGGCGTCATTTTTTTCAGAATGTCCCAACGCTTGGCGGCGACATTATACTGATATACCCTGTAGTAATCCGCCTCACGCTCGTCATCGTTTCCGGCCCATGTCAGGACAAGATTCCCGCTTCCGTCCACATAACTACCGATGGCCTTGATTTTTTCGGGCATCGCAGGGTTGCCGGGAAGATCGAGATTCGCCTGACCGCTGTAATGCACCTTTTTCAGTGCGTGGCAACCGATAAATGCGTCATCGCCTACCTCCTGTACGCTTTCGGGTAAAATGAAGTCTCTGAGACTGGCGCAGTTGCCGAAGGCCTCCCGTCCGATATATTCAAGCGACTGGGGCAAAGCAATGGTCTTGAGATTGCCACAGCCGAAAAAGGCGCTGTCGGATAGTATTTCCAGTCCCTCGGGCATAATCGCCTGGGTCAGATTCCTTAGATCGCGGAAAGCACCGGGAAAAATGCTTATAAAGCCCTCCTGCAGGATCAGATATTGTATTTTTTCCGGTGCAATCGGCAGTCCCTTGTCGTTTTCGCCGCGGCAAATGATCTGGGAAGACACCATCTTGGTGTCTTGACCCGGTGCGAGGACGAGAACGCCGGTATCCTCGTCAAAAGAATAACGGTAGGACAGAATCAGCGGCGTTTCTTCGCCGCTTTCTCCGGCGGTGGTTTGGGTTGTGATTTGATATTCCTGCCACTGGGCGCCCACAGAAAAGGCGGTCAAGAGGAGTATGGCCGTTAATGCCGATAGTATCATGCCTATATTTTTCAGTTGTTTCATCGGTATAACCTCCATTAGATATTGGTAATAAACATTTCTATGAATGAGAGCAAATACAGCTCTGTCAAAGGGAAAAAGACAAAATCACCCGCACTGCCTCAGGCAATGCAGGTGAAACACCAACTTTTTTTCAGCGGAATACAAAGTAAGGCTTCACAGGATTACTTGAACAGGCTGAGAAGAAAAGTAAATATAGTGGTAAGCCAACGGAAGAGAGCCATGAGCTTGGAACCGAGATCGGCTTCTTCTTCCTTGGAGTCCTCGGGAACCTCCTGCCAGATGGTCTCGTGGCAGTTTTCCTCGGTCATGGGCACGATCTGCGCTTCGGAATAATCGGGATTTCCGTCTTCATCCAGAGGCGCCGTGTCAGGCAGCAGAATCATATACTGGGGATAACGGCTGTCGCTGGTGACTTCGTAATTGCTGAAGCTGCAGAACTGCTGCATAATATCAAAGTCGATGGCGAAATCGTAGTGAGAGAGGTTCTTGATGAACCAGATCTGATCCTTGAAACGGCTGGTCGAGGCATCGACCTGTTTGTCAGGAGAGATGTATGGATTCAGACCCTTTGCCGTTTGTGCAGCGATATAGGCCTCGTCAAGGGTGGAGAATACATCTTTGGCAACGGTGGCGCCGAATGAGGCATGCTCTAAATCCACAAGCTCATCGGCAAGCTCCGACTGAGAGGCAACAAAGGGCATCATCTGCATACCGTATTTTGCCGTTGCACCGAAGTCGATGCCCAGCTCTTCACAGTGATCCAGGATTTCTTCCTTTCTTGAGGAAACCTTGTTATAGTAGTTATATAATTTCTCGACCAAACCGGCGTATTCCGTTCTCTTTTCACTGCCCTCGGGGCCAAAGACAAAGTTGACGGCCTCTTCAAATCTTTCCGGAAGAATGATCGTCCAGTAGCCGGGCATGGTGGAATAAGTGGCTATAGTCAGCTCAGGAACAAGACCCTCATAGATTTTGGCATAGAACTTGCTGACCGGGACGCCGACGGCGTCAAAGACGCCTACTTTATAAAGCAGATCAAAGGAAGTATAGATAATCTCATTGATGAAAGGTCCGATATCGAAAAGACCGCCGAAAGATTCGCTGTCGAAATCCAGATATTCGGCGCCGAAACGCTCAATGGCCACGGGGTCGATCTGGATATCGCCGCAATAGACATCGGTGAGAAGATCGGTGCCGTTACCGACTGTGGCGTTAAAGAATACTCTTTTGACCAGACCCTCGTCGGCATATTTCTCGAGATAAGCCAGAACGAAGGAACCGCCCAGGCAATGACCTGCCAGCGCTACCTGTTTCTTTCCCGTTGCTTTCAGCACGCCCTTGATATATTCGTGCAGATCGTCAATCACATCATAGGGATCCAGACGCCAGTCGTAGTTATAGGTGTAGCTGTATACGCTGTAGCTGCCGTCGGATCGGATGTAGTTTCTGGTGGCATTGTAGGTGTTGGCCCAAATATTATTCGGGTGAATACCGGTGTTGTTTCTGGGATTTCCGTTTGTATCCATGCGTACACCGTCGAAAAGGGGAGCGATTTCCTCACCGAAGGTCTTGTAATATTTATCCCAGTCACCCAGGGCTACGGCGTCGATCAGAAGAGCTGAGGTAATATTGATCACGCTCTCTTTGATCTTGCTGTCCTTGTCCTCATCATCGCCGAATTCAATCGGCCAGACCTTAGTGCTTTTGCCGTCCTCGGTGCTGTAGATCTCTGCGCCGTCGCCTCTGATGAGAATGATGGGGATATTATCCACCTCAGCCGCCAGAGCCGGTGCGGCCAGTGCAAAGATCAGCACCAATGATAGAACCAGTGAAATGAGCTTCTTCATGACTTTTCCTCCTAAATTTTTTAAGTGTTTGTTAACACACTGTTAATATACCATACTTTTTAGACAAAATCAAGTATGATGACGGATAAAAAGCAAATACAACAAATTTTCTTATTCTGATGAGTTTTTCCCTTGCGTCAGTTTCAAAGAAGTTCCCGGACACACATAGAGATGAAAAAAGCCGGCATGGGGGCTCCTGACCGGCGGCGCGCATTTTCCTGATGAGCCGGAGACTGACGAGAAAAAAGATTCAAGGCAAAACCGTTATTGTAACAAGTTCTTTCTGTTATATATCACCATTCCCTCGGGCGCATTTCCCTGACAGTCTGCCACGGCGCATATTGCGTTATCAAAATGCCTGTGCTATAATGAATGAAAATGCAAACCAAGGAGGGCTTATCATGTCAACCACCATCGCCGCCGTTTCCACGCCCGTTGCCGCAGGAGGTATCGGCGTCATCCGCATCAGCGGAGACGAGGCTGTCACCGTGGCGGATCGGGTTTTTACCGCCCTTTCCGGCAAGAAGCTGTCGGCCATGAAAGGCTATACCGCCGCCTACGGCAAGGTGCATAATGAAAAGGGCGAAACCGTGGATGAATGTGTCGCCCTTGTTTTTCGCGCCCCTAAGAGCTATACCGGTGAAAACACCGTGGAGATCTCCTGTCACGGCGGCATTTTAGTGACCCAGCAGGTACTTCGCTGTGTGCTGGCTGCCGGCGCTGTTGCCGCCGGCGCCGGTGAGTTTACCAAAAGAGCCTTCCTCAACGGCAAAATGGATCTTTCCGAGGCCGAGGCCGTCATGTCTCTCATCAATGCTCAGGGAGAGCAGGGTATGAAAGCCGCCCTGACAGCCCTTGACGGCGCGCTGAGCAAAAAGATCCGCACCATTACCGATGAGCTTGTGTCTGCCTCGGCTCACATGGCCGCCTGGGTGGACTATCCCGATGAGGAAATCCCCGAGCTCAGCGACGAGAGCCTGCAAATGATCCTCGGAAAGACCGAAACGGAACTGTCTGCTATGCTGTCAAAATTTGACGCCGGACAGGCCATTACCTCCGGTGTGGATACGGCCATCATCGGCAAGCCCAATGTGGGAAAGTCCGCGCTGATGAATATGCTGACGGGCTTTCGCCGTTCCATCGTCACCGACATCGCCGGCACAACGCGGGACATCGTGGAGGAAACCGTCCGTCTGGGCAATGTGATTTTGCGCCTGGCGGACACTGCCGGTATCCGGGAAAGCGACGATGTGGTGGAAAGCATCGGCGTCGATATGGCGAAAACGCGCCTCGAACGAGCCGGGCTGATTTTGGCGGTCTTTGATTCTTCAGCTCCGCTTGATGAAAGTGACAGAGAAATTATTGAGCTGTGCCGTGGCAGAGATGCCGTAGCCGTCATCAATAAAACAGATCTGCCCTGTCAGGCCGACACAGCCTATCTGCTCTCGGCCTTTTCTCATGTGGTTTTTGTCAGCGCGAAAACCCATGCCGGGGAAAAGGAGCTGATCGTAGCCGTGGAGGAAATGCTCGGCACTGATAAAATCAACACCGCCGAGGCCATGCTGACCACCGAGCGTCAGCGAAGCAGCGCGGTGGAAGCCCTCGATTGTATCCGTCAGGCCAAGGACGCCCTCGAAAGTGGCGTCACCCTGGACGCGGTGAATGTCTGCATTGACCGCGCCGTTGACCATCTGCTGGCGCTGACCGGCGAGAAAGCCGGCGAGGCCGTGGTCAACGAGGTCTTTTCACGCTTCTGCGTGGGTAAATAAGGAGGAAAATCCATTGAAAAAAACAGTTCTGATTACCGGCGCCTGCGGCGGCATCGGCCAAGCTCTCTGCCGGGAATTTGCCGCCGAGGGCTGGGACATCGCCATGCAATACTGCACTTCCACAGAAAAAGGCGAAGCCCTGTGTGCGGAGCTTGCAAAGCAATACGCTGTCCGCGTGGCCCTTTACCGTGCCGATCTCTCGTCACCGGAGGATATCTCCTCTCTTGCCCAGAGAGTACAGGCGGATTTCGGTGCCATCGGTGCCCTGATCAACAATGCGGGCCTTGCTTATCAGACCCTCTTTCAGTTGGCTGACGAGGAAAAAGTCAGCAGACTCATGGCTGTCAATCTCACGGGAGCCGTGGAACTGACGAGAAAGCTTTTGCCGACTATGATCAGCGCCCATGAGGGCAGGATCATCAATATCTCCTCCATGTGGGGCATCAGCGGCGCTTCCTGTGAGGTGGACTACAGCCTTTCCAAATCCGCACTCATCGGCTTCACCAAGGCCTTGGCCAAAGAGGTCGGCCCCTCGGGCATAACGGTGAACTGCATTGCGCCGGGCTTTATCGACACAAAAATGAATGCCGCCCTCAGTGAGGACAGCGTTCGGGAGATCGTGGAGGCCACACCCATGGGCCGCAAGGGCACCGGTGAAGATGTAGCGGCTTTAGCCGCCTTTCTGGCCGGTGAGAGAGCCGGCTTCATCACCGGTCAGGTGATCAGCGTCGACGGCGGCTTCTGCTGACTTTTCTAAAAAACCGATTCGTTATTCTGAAAGGAGTTTTCGATGACCTATCTGAAAAGACTTTGCCTGCCGTCAGATGATGAGGAGTGTGATTTGATGGACATCAACCAGTATTATTGTAGATTTTTAAAAAACACCATAAAAGCGTGCGAATCGTTGGATTTCGCACGCTTTTATATTTTACTTATATTTTTCCTTGCTTTCCTTCATAAAAATCAGTTCTGTGCATATTGTAACACATAGAAAGAAATATTGCTGCGCAAGATGATACAATTCTTGCGATTTATGAAATATTTTTCACCTTGCAGCAAAATGGAAATAAAACAAATCCCTCCTACGCCGCAGCGTATTTCATAGCGATAGCTATTTCATAACGCGAAGCGTTATTTCACAAATCCCGCAAG
>JAQXMV010000077.1 GCA_029013165.1 Oscillospiraceae bacterium
ATATCAATTCTGCGCCTTTGGCCGCCGGAGAGCTTGCCAAGCGGGCGTTTCAGAATATCCTCAAAGTCCAGCAGTGCCGCCAGTTCCGCGATTCTTTTTTTGCAGTCCTGACCGGTAATTCCGTAAAGGGCCGCCCTGCTCTCGAGATTATCCCTGACGCTCAGGGCACGATCCAAAACGCTGTTCTGAAACACAACGCCCAGCATACCCTTGATCTGCTGCGCCTGCGTGTCAATATCTTTTCCGTCGATGAGCACCTTGCCGCTGTCTTTTTCAAGCTGAGCGCACATAATATGGATCGTGGTGGACTTTCCTGCGCCGTTCACGCCGAGAAAAGCGAACAGTTCTCCCTTTCGGACAGAGAAAGACAGGTCACTGACGGCTTTGATGTCACCGAAACTCTTGTTGAGGTTTTCTATTTCGATTATGTTTTCCATTTCAAACGCCTCTTTTTTATAACAATCGTTATATTACAAGTGATATTCTATCATTCTCTGCTGTGTTTGTCAAGATGTGACGACGTTTTTTTGAATAAAAGAGAAACAATCATAAAAAATCGGCACGGAAGAACCATGGAAAGCTCTGATTCAATCTGATGCACAGCCTATGCTGTGATTGATTCAGAGGTTTCCGGGGTTTCCGCGCCGAAAGGATAACTCAGCCTAAAAGCTCCACGAGTCTTTTTGCCGCCTCTTTGGTGTCCTCCGGTGAACCGAAGGTCGAGAAGCGGAAATATCCCTCTCCGCATTTGCCGAAGCCTTCGCCCGGTGTGCCGACAACCTGAATTTTTTCCAGAAGATAATCGAAAAACTCCCAGCTGCCCATACCGTTGGGACATTTCATCCAGATGTAGGGGGCATTTTTGCCGCCGGTGTACCAGATGCCCAGCTTGTCGAGGGCTTCCATGAGCACCTTGGCGTTGTTTTTATAAATATCAATGTTGCTGTGAATCTGTCTCTGACCCTCATCGGTAAAGACGGCAGCCGCGCCTTTCTGAATAATATAGGAAACGCCGTTGGTTTTGGTCGTGCGGTTTCTGACCCACATGGCGTTGAGGTTCATGCCGCCGCGCTCTAATTCTTTCGGGATCACCGTATAGCCGCAGCGCGTACCGGTGAAGCCTGCCGTCTTGGAAAGAGAACAGATTTCAACGGCGCAGGTGCGCGCACCCGGCAGCTCAAAAATGGTGTGGGGAAGCTCCTCCTGCTCGATGAACACCTCATAGGCCGCGTCAAAAAGAATCACCGCGTCGATTTTGTTGGCATAATCCACCCACTGCTGAAGCTGACTGCGGGAAAAGACGGCGCCCGTGGGATTATTCGGCGAGCAGATGTAGATCACATCGGCCTTTTGGCTCTCGTCGGGCATGGGCAGAAAGCCGTTTTCCTTGCCGGAGGCCACATGAATGATATGGTTTCCGGTCATGATATTAGCGTCCACATAGGCCGGATAAGCCGGCTCCATGATCATGACGGTCTTGTCCTTGCCGAAAAGATCCAGAATATCGCCCAGCTCATCGCTGGCTCCGCTGGAAACAAAAACCTCTTCAGAGGAAAGGGTGACGCCTCTTTTGCCGTAATAATCGGCAATGGTCTGCCTGAGGCTCTCGTCGCCGCACTCCGGCATATAACCGTGGAAAGTGCCTTTCTGCGCCTGGTCGTCAACGGCCTCATGGAGAGCCTTGATGACAGCTCCGGCAAGGGGCAGAGAAACATCTCCGATTCCCATGCGATAAAGACGCTTGTCGGGATTGGCCTCCAGATAAGCCTTGGTCTTTTGGGCGATGTTATAAAAGAGATAGGATTGCTTCAAATTTCCGTAATTGGTATTGGGGATCATATACCTTCCACCTCACATTCACAAACTGTCTTGGCCGGTCCGTTCATCATGACCGTCATATCCGGCAAAACCTTGATCTGCAGATTGCCGCCGTCAAGCATAACCGTAATATCTTCATTTTCCGGACAGATTCCGGCTTTCACCGCCGCGGCAACACTGGCGCAGGCGCCTGTGCCGCAGGCCATGGTAATGCCGCTTCCCCTCTCCCACACTCTCATGCGCAGGGTGTTGCGGTCGATCTGCTGCACAAATTCGGCATTGACGCCGTCAGGGAAAAAGCTGTGCTTTTCCATGGCGGCACCGACCGTCGTCAAGGGTGCATTTTCGGCGTCCTCAGTGAGCACCACCGCATGGGGGTTGCCCATGGAGACGGGCGTGCAGGTGATCTCCTGACCGAGAACCTCCAACTTCACCGGCTTTTCCACCTTGGCTTTTCCCATGTTGACCACGGCGCTGACCACCTTGCCCATGGCTGTTTTCAGCTCTAAGGTTTTAATGCCCGACAGGGTTTCCACGGTGATATTGGTCTTATCGGTGTAGCCCTTGTCGAAAACATATTTTCCCACACAGCGTATGCCGTTTCCGCACATCATCGCCTCACTGCCGTCGGCGTTGAAAATCCGCATCTTGAAATCGGCAACCTTGGACGGCGCAATCAGAATAATGCCGTCGGAGCCGATGCCGAAATGGCGGTGAGAGAGCTTGACGGAAACCTCAGCCGGATTTTCAATCTCGCCGTAAATATAGAGATAATCGTTGCCGAGTCCGTGCATTTTTGTCAAGTGCATTTTTAAAACCTCCTATGCGTTAATGGTAGAAATTCCGATAGTGATCTCCTCGAGAACATCAAGCAGCACCTTCACCGTATCAAGGGAGGTAAAGGTGGTGACATTGTTCTCGCTGGCACAGCGGCGAATAGCCACACCGTCCTCATAATGCACACCCGAAAGAATGGCTCTGGTATTGATGACATAGCTGACATAGCCTGCCCGTATAGATTCCAGAATTTCCGTGCTGCCCTCACTGAGCTTGCGGCGTATTCTCGTCCGGATACCATGAGCCTTGAGGAATTCTGCCGTACCGACCGTTGCCTCGATGTTGAAGCCCATATCGTAGAATCGCTTCACCAGAGGCATGGCCTCTTCCTTATCCTCATCGGCCAGGGTGACGATGACCGTACCGTAATTCTGCAGCTTGATACCCGAAGCGATCAGGGCCTTATACATGGCTCTGTGGAGCTTATCGTCATAACCGATGGCTTCACCGGTGGATTTCATCTCCGGTGAAAGATAGGCGTCCATACCGCCGAGCTTCGAGAAAGAGAAAGCCGGTGCCTTGACATACCAACGCTTCTTTTCCTGAGGATAAAGTTCGGTAATACCCTGACTTTTCAGGCTTTCACCCATGCAGACTTTGGTGGCAATATCGGCAAGGCTGTAGCCCGTGGCCTTGGAAAGGAACGGAACCGTTCGGGAGGAACGGGGGTTGACCTCAATGATATAGACATCTTCATTTTTGTCGACGATGAACTGGATATTGAAAAGGCCCACAATACCGATGCCAAGACCCAGCTTTTTGGCGTATTCTAAAATGGTGTCCTTGACTTTCTGCGAGACGCTGAAAGTGGGATAGACACTGATAGAGTCGCCGGAGTGTATGCCCGTTCTTTCCACAAGCTCCATGATACCCGGCACAAAAACATCCTTGCCGTCGCAGATGGCGTCGACCTCCAGCTCCTTGCCGCAGATGTATTTGTCCACCAGAACCGGCTTGTCCTCGTCGATTTCAACGGCGGTCTTGAGATAGTGGCGCAGGTGTTCCTCTTTGGCAACGATCTGCATGGCTCTGCCGCCGAGAACAAAGCTGGGGCGCACCAGAACGGGATAACCGATCTCTTCTGCCGCCCGCACACCGGCCTCTATGTTCGTCACAGCCTGACCTTTCGGCTGAGGAATGGAAAGATCTCCCAGGAGCTTTTCAAAGCTGTCTCGGTTTTCTGCCTTGTCAATGGCGGCGCAGTCGGTGCCGATGAGATGAACGCCCAGTTCACTCAGGGGCTCTGCCAGATTAATGGCGGTCTGACCGCCGAGTGTGGCGATGACGCCCTCGGGCTTTTCCAGCTCGATGATGTTCATGACATCTTCCACGCAAAGAGGCTCGAAATAGAGCTTATCGGAGGTGGTGTAATCCGTGGAAACCGTCTCGGGGTTATTATTGATGATGATGGCTTCATAGCCTGCTTCTTTGATGGTTTTGACCGCGTGAACGGTGGAATAGTCAAACTCCACCCCCTGACCGATTCGGATGGGGCCCGAGCCGAGAACAAGGATTTTACGCTTATCGGAAACAAGAGACTCGTTTTCCTCCTCATAGGTGGAATAGAAATAAGGAACATAGCTCTCAAACTCCGAGGCACAGGTGTCGATCATTTTATATACGGGGAAAATCTTCTTTTCTTTTCTCAGCTCATAAATTTCCCGTTCGCTTTGATTCCAGAGCCTTGCGATCTCCCGGTCGGAAAAGCCCATTTTCTTTGCCTTATACAGCTGAGTTTCATCACCGGGCGCGGCGGAAAGGGCTTCTTCCTGCTCGATGATATTGACCATTTTATCTAAGAAGAAAGGATCAATCCTGGTGCAGTCACTGATCCGGCTGACGCTGCAGCCCATACGCAGGAGCCTTGCAATGGCATAGATGCGGTCATCGGTGCCGCGTTTGATATATTCCAGAAGCTCTTCTTCGCTCATGGCGTCAAACTTCGGCATATACAGATGATAGACGCCGATTTCAAGGGAACGAATGGCCTTGAGCAGACTTTCCTCAAAGGTTCTGCCCACACTCATGACCTCACCGGTGGCTTTCATCTGGGTGCCCAGATTCTGGTTGGCGTCGGTGAACTTATCAAAGGGAAAGCGGGGCATTTTCGTCACGATATAGTCAAGGGCCGGCTCAAAAGACGCCGGTGTATTGGCAAGCATGATTTCATCAAGGGTCAGTCCTACGCTGATTTTTGCCGAAACTCTCGCGATCGGATAGCCGCTGGCCTTGGAGGCAAGGGCTGAGGAACGGGACACACGGGGATTGACCTCAATGAGATAATACTGAAAGGACTTGGGATCCAGTGCGAACTGAACATTACAGCCCCCCTCGATTTCCAGCTTGCGGATAATTTTCAGTGCGCTGTCACGCAGCATATGATATTCTCTGTTGGTCAGGGTCTGAGAGGGACAGACCACAATGGAGTCGCCGGTATGAATGCCCACCGGGTCGAGGTTTTCCATATTACAGACGGTGATGGCCGTGTCGTTGCTGTCACGGATCACCTCATATTCGATCTCCTTGAAGCCCTTGATGCTTTTTTCGATGAGCACCT
>JAQXMV010000078.1 GCA_029013165.1 Oscillospiraceae bacterium
GTCTGGGTGGCGTTTTTTGATAGTTGGGCGTGGGTAGAGATCCGGGTAATTGGGTTCGTTGTTACTTTGCTTATTTGTAGCGGTAGCGTTTAGGTTCGTTGCGGACTTTTTTCTCCTGTGGTCTTTCTTAATTGTAAGACATTTGTTATAATTGCTACAGAAGAGTGTAATTTTTCACCTATATAATATATCCAGAACAGTTGAGAGGGAGTTTTCACATGTATAAGGTTCTTGTCTGCGACGATGATAAGGCAATCGTCAAATCCATTGAAATTTATCTGAAAGCCGACGGCTATGAGACATTGCCGGCCTATAACGGCCGTCAGGCCATTGAGATCCTGGCGGAAAATGAGGTGCACTGCATCGTGATGGATATCATGATGCCGGAGCTTGACGGCATTGCCGCAACGCTGAAGATCCGGGAAAACAGCAATGTTCCCATCATTTTTCTCTCGGCGAAAAGCGAGGATACCGACAAGATCGCAGGTCTTGGCTTCGGAGGAGACGATTATGTCACCAAGCCTTTTAATCCCCTGGAGCTGTGCGCCAGAGTGAAGTCTCAGATCCGCCGCTATGTCTCTCTGGGCAGCATGGTGCAGAAAGAAAATGTCCTCACGACCGGCGGTCTTTCCCTGGACATGGAGGCCCGTCTCGTCACCCTCGACGGCGAGGAGGTTCGTCTGACGGCCACGGAGTATAAGATCCTCGAGTACCTGATGATCAACATGGGCAAAACCCTTTCCTCCAATCAGATCTATGAAAATGTCTGGAACGAGAACGCTTATTCAACGGAAAGAACTGTCACTGTTCACATTCGCCGAATTCGAGAGAAAATCGAAATCGACACGAAAAACCCAAAATATATTAAGGTGGTGTGGGGAATTGGATACAAGATCGACAAAATTTAACAAAAATCTCATCGTCAAAATCATCGCCTTTCTGATGGCGGTGATTACCCTGACAGCCGGCGGCGTCAACCTGGCGGGCAGCTATCTGAACATTTCCAATAGCGGTTATCTGAACGAAAACCTTTTGGACGCCCTGCTGATCAATAACGAAGAAGACGGCATCTACCGTTCCGATTATTTTAATTCTGAGCTGAATCATTTCTGCAGTGAACTCAATGAAATCTTTGAAAACTACGGTGACGGCTCGGAACGCTTCTACTCACAGATCGAGAGCCACAATGAGGCTGTTTTTCAGCGGTATAAGTCCTTTCTTATTACGAACTGTCAGGAACACATCAACGACTGCTATGTAGGTGAATATGATTATGAGGAAGAACTGCGTACCCTCTTAGGCTATGAATCTGCAGGCCTTATCAGCCTGAAAAAGCTTGATGTCAGCGTGGATGCTGAATACATGATTGATACGGATGTCTATATAAATGATATCTATATGATCGATTCATGGCTGAATGAGCCCGAGGATAAT
Organism: Oscillospiraceae bacterium; assembly: GCA_029013165.1. Taxonomy (GTDB): domain Bacteria; phylum Bacillota; class Clostridia; order Oscillospirales; family Acutalibacteraceae; genus UBA6857. Next base: position 1,435 of record JAQXMV010000078.1, read on the forward strand.
CATTCTCAGTCTGTTCCAAACGAAGCGAAGGACAAGGGAAAAGAAGCCGGCGCCGACTGTGTGATTTTGCTGCCGAATTTTTCTGTCGTTAATTTAGGAAAAGAAACAGCCTATGGCGGTTATTACGCCGTGACGGTCAATGAAGAGGCTCTGCGCAGTTATCTGCTGTCAAGGGATCTCATCATAAACCCGTGGACGGACTACAAGGAATATCAGAGAGACTTCAAAAACACACTGGCCTCTTTCGGGAAAAGCTATCAAAATATCAACTACATTGTCAGAAGCAGTGAGGGTATGCTGCTGACCAATGTCGAGGGCATCACCGTCGACAGCAAGGCGCCCTCGCCCGCTGAACTGGAAGAAAAATATGACTTTGTGGTCTTGGGTGATGCCAATGGCTACATGGAGAGCGCCGACGGATCTTACATTATGCATTTCAGCAGCGCCGACTATGACCCCTTTGACACAACATACATCGGTGTCACAAGTGCCATCACTACCACAGCTCCTGCCGTTACCTCGGAAAGCGCGGCGATGACCACAATGACCACCACCATGCCGGCCGCTTCGGGTCTCTCCGCTCAGCAGACGGAAGGCTATGTCCGCATATTCTTCAATGATGACGCCGTTTTTCATCTCAACAGCGTGGAGAGTATGAGAGGAGCCTATGACAATGCGAAAGTCGTGATGAAAGATATCCTGATTACGGCGGCTATTTGCTGTGCAGTTTTTCTTCTCTGCCTGATTATTCTCATGGCGCTCAGCGGCAGAAGAAGCCGGGAGGACAGCACCGTCTATCCCCTTTTCGGAGACTTTATTTTCACGGATCTGCGCATTTATGCCGACTGCGGTCTGATCTTCGGCGCCTTTATGCTGGGAGTTAATCTGTTCTTCGGCGCCAACAATCATGTCAATGCCGGTGTGCTCAAACTCATTGCCGCCCTCACGGCTGCCGCCGTGGGCATCCTCTTCATCGACCTGGTTCTTTTCTGCACCAGGAAGATCAAAAGTAAGCGTTTCCTGAAAGATATCAGCGTTGTGTGGATCATCCGCAAGCTCCTGGCGCTTTACCGCAAAAACAGGGATAAGCTGAAAGAGAAATTTCTTTACACCGGGGACATGAATAAAACCGTCAAGGTCAAGACCCTGATTCTTATTGGTATCAATATCATGATCGGTTCTTTCGCTTACATCATGACCGCAACAGGAAGTGAATTTTTTGCCTTGATATTGTTCCTGGCTCTCTTTGCGCTGGACTGTTATATTCTTTACCGCGGTTACCGTTTCGTCGGCGGAGCCGATAAGCTCTTTAAGACCGTTGCGGAGCTTCGCTCGGGAAATCTTCAGCCGGAGATCAATAAAAATGCTTTGCCGGATTATCTGCAGAAGCCTGCCGACGATCTGCTGGGTCTCAGCGAGGGTCTGCGCGCGGCTGTCGGCGAAGCCGTGAAGCAGGAGCAGACCAAGACAGAGCTGATTACCAATGTCTCCCATGACCTGAAAACGCCGCTGACGAGCATCATCAACTATGTGGATCTGCTGAAAAAGTGTGATATTGATAATCCGACGGCTTTGACTTATCTGGAAATACTGGGCGAAAAAAGCGACCGGCTGAAAAATCTCATCGCCGATCTCGTGGAGGCGTCCAAGGCCGCTACGGGTAACATTCAGGTCAATTTCGTTGCCGTGAGCCTGAGGGAGCTGCTGAGTCAGAGCGCCGGTGAAAACGGCGACGGCTTTGAGGAGAAAAAACTGGAGGTTGTTCTGGAGCTGCCGGAAAAGGATATCGTGGTGAAAGCGGATAGTAAGCTGCTCAGCCGGGTGCTGGAAAACCTCATCGGCAATATTAAGAAGTATGCGCTGGAAAACACGAGAGTTTATATCAGCGCCGAGGAGCAGGAAAATACGGGCGTGATCGTGATGAAGAATATTTCCCGCGAAAGACTGAATATTACGCCGGAGGAGCTCAAACAGCGGTTTGTCCGGGGCGACGCTTCGAGAACATCGGAGGGTAATGGATTGGGACTTTCGATTGCCGAGAATTTGTGTAAAATTCAGGAGGGCGCATTGGATATTGAGATTATGGGCGATATGTTTGTTGCAAAGGTCACCCTGAGAAAAATCGAAGAAAACCCCAATCAACTGTAAATCAACAAAAGTTTCGCTCAAGCCTTTTCAAAGGCTTGCGGGGTCAAGGGGCAGAGCCCTTGTCGCGCTTCGCAAAGCGCGAAATGCCTTTCACTTTAAAATAAACAACTGCGCTGACGGTAGAAGAAAAAATACTCTCTCACGCGCAGGAAGGGAGGTTCCGAAGAAATTCTGGGAGAATTTCTTCGGAACCGTGGGAAACCCTCGCCGGGGGTTTCCCGATGGAAAGGGCAGTAACTTTTTTGTAAAAGACGGACTTGACCGTCACGGTGGCGCTGCGTAGACAGCGCCATT
>JAQXMV010000079.1 GCA_029013165.1 Oscillospiraceae bacterium
ACGGAAATGCCCTTGCCGTCCTTGCCGCTGACGAACATATCATAGGGAATGGCAAGAATATCGCTGGTGTTTTGATATTCAACACTGTGGTACTGATTATCCCAGTGGTCGATGACCTGACCGCCGAAACGGACTGTAACCGTATCCTTTTCTTTGGGGGCGAGCCATACCTCGCCGCCGGGCAGCCAGAAGTCAGGTAGCTCCGTCTGCCAACCGTCGATGAGCTTCTGCTTGAAAATGCCGCACTCATAAAGAATGCTGTAGCCCATGCCGTAATAGCCCTGGGTGGCCAGACCGTCCAGATAGCAGGCGGCCAGTCGTCCCAGACCGCCGTTGCCCAGACCGGCGTCGGGCTCGCAGTCATAGAGCTTTTCCAGCTTGATGCCGAAATCCTTGAGAGCTTCTTCCATGACGCTCGTCAGATTCAGATTGAAAAGGTTATTTTTCAGAGAGCGTCCCATGAGGAACTCCATGCTCAGATAATAGATTTTCTTGGCGTTTGTCTTGTCTGCCTCGGCTCTGAATTCACGCAGACCCTCGTGCATCAGCTCTCTCGTGATCAGGGCAACAGCCTTATAATACTGCTCGTCGGTGGCCTCCTGGGTGGAAACACCGAAATAGTGAGAGAGCTTGCCGGATATCAAATCCTTGGCTTGCTTCTTTGTCAGGGAATAATTCATACAAAACCTCCAAATTTATCAATAAATATGCTTATTTTTCTCGGGTTATATGGTTATTTTATACTAAAATTCGCGAAAATTCAATAGTAACGGCAAAAATAACAGCCGCGGCGAACCATTTTTTTGCACTTCAGGGCGCAAAAACAGGAAAATTTTATCGCTGCGGCAAAAAAACGGAGCACGCTCAGGCGAAATGCGCCTTGAGCCTGCGGTATTCCTCTGCGGAGATGGGCATAACGCTGCCGTGACGGGGAGAAAAATCCATGGCATAATCTTCCACGGGCGAAAAGGTGCGAAAATCCTCCGTCTCCTGCATGAAGAAGCGGCCCTTTCCGTATTCGTCCATGATCATCAGCCATTTTTCACTGCCGTGAAGCGGATACATTTCACTGCCCTCCACACCCGAGGGAGCCAGGGAGACCACCACCGGGCAATCCTCATAGGGGCCGGTGAGGTTTTCACTTGTAACAAAAGCGATGGTCTGATCCTCGTCATGCTTGAAATAGAGATAATAGAGCCCATCTTTTTCGTTGAAAACGATGTCGCCGTCAATGGTCTGTATGTCCCGGCAGTAAAGGGGCTTCGGCTCGGTGATCCTGTGAAAATCCCCGGTATGGGCGTAATAGATTCCGGCCGTATTGTGCCGCAGGGTCGAGTGGGACCAATAAAGCATCCAGGCTTTTTCCTTTTCGTCCCAGATGGCCTGAGGCGCCCAGGCTCTGGTGGTGTCGGCGAAGTCCTCTCCCAGGAGCTTCATGTCTATGAGAGATTCCTCCCAGCTGAGCAGGTCACGGCTGTGCCAGAGGACGAGCGCGTGGTTGCTCTCCCAGCCCTCACAGCATTTCATGTCCGTGGCCACGATGCGCACGGAGCCGTCATGGTCCCGGAAAATATAGGGATCGCGGCAGGATTTTTTGCCGAGGGTCTGCCGGATCACCGGTCGGTTGCCGTTGAGGGGCGTGAAGTGATAGCCGTCCTCACTGACGGCAAAGCATATTCTTTCCTGCTCCGGCTCGTTGCCGAGGAAATAAACAAACAAATAATGATCCAGAGGTTCTCTCATATTTCACAGCCTCCCTTTTCTCTTTCCGTTCAGTGTCTCAGCAGCTTGATGGCTTTGATCTTGGCTTTCTTGGCTTTCGGCATCAGCTTGGCATAGGCGTAATACTTTGCCTTGTTGCCCACGAGGACATATTCGCCGATGAATTCATGATAGTCTGCGGAAAAGCTCTTTTTGAAGTCGTAGATTCCCTTGAAATTATCCTGGGGAATCAGCTCGCCCAGGGTGCCGTCGCTCTGAAGCTCCGGGGTCTTGACGATCACATAGCCGAGATCGTGTACCTTGCAGCCGCGCCTGATACTTTCCTGCAGGCGCAGATAGTTGAGATAGTGGGAGGAACGGGTGTTATTGCGGATAACATTTCTCGTGCCGCCGAAAAGACAGCTTCCCATGCCGGCATAATAAATGGAAAGTCCGCCGGCCACACAGATGCGTCTGTCCTTGGTGAAAGCTTCGGCTTCGGCCATTCTCTTTTCGTAATGCTCGGTCTGTTTGTCGGTGCTGTCGATGATCTCCTGCAGCTGTCTGGCTTTTTTCTCATGGGCGCCCTCTAGCTCGGAGAGAGCTTTTTCTTTCTTGGCCAGGCGTTCCTGCTGGAGCTTTTCGTCGATATCCTTGTCGTAGTAGACCAGCTTCAGGTCGCTGTTGCCGCGGAACTCTCTGAGGAGCTTGGTGCAGTAATCGCCGTTGCGCTCGACGAAGCTGTCTCTTTCGCTGGTGTCGCGCATGACGGCCATGAAATCCTCCATGATCGAGGGGTCTTTCTCGATGTCCTCGTATGTATAGCTTTTCGCTTCGAGGCCTCTCTGCTGTCCGATGCGAATGCTGTACCGGACTCCCTTGTCGCATTTTTTCAGGATCTTTTCTGCCGTCAGGGCTTCGCCATCATCGTTCATCAGCGGCACAAAAAGCTGAACCGGCTGTTTGTAGGTGTAATTTTCAATGGAGGGGTTGAGGATATAGCCCAACTCCGTCAGGGTTTTGTGCATTTCATGACCGCGGGGCTGTTCTTCGCCGTTGATACGCAGAGAAATATCCGGATCAAAAATGAAGCAGGTGGCGCCGTGTTTTCTCATTTCAGCGTTCATGAAATCGGTGAATTCTTTCAGCAACTCCCTGTCGTTATAGTCGCAGACGGCGCCACCGGGAGCGTACCAGATTTTGCCGGCGGCAGGCAGGCTTCTTTCCATCACCAGAACGGCGAGCACACGTTCTTCCCCCTGAAAGCCGCAGTAATAGCTGCATTTCCAGGTGGTCTTGACTCTCTGCCAGGCAGAGCACTGTATATACTGTCCGCCGTGACGGCAGATAAAATCGTCATAGGCGTTCATGTCGGTTTCGATTCTGAATGTATACATATCCAATCAGCCCTCTTTCTTTTTTCTGTAAGCGTCAAGCGCTTCTTCTTTTTCGCTGAAGGGCAACTTTTTGCCCCGGATCTTCATGAAGTTTTCGTGACCCTTTCCGGCGAGAATGAGGATATCGCGCTTTTGCGCCATATTCACAGCGTAGTGTATGGCTTCGCCCCGGTCGGGTATGACGGTGTATTTGCCGCCGGCCTTTTCACAGTAGGAAGCGATCTCCTTGCAGATCTTTTCGGGATCCTCATAGTCGGGGTCATCGCTGGTGATGACGGTGAAGTCGCTCATTTTTCCCGAAACAGTGCCCAGCTCTTCGCGGCGGCACTCGGTTCTGCCGCCCACGGAACCGAAAAGAGTGATGATACGGTTATGCTCGTATCCTCGGGCGGTGTCAATGATGCTTTTGAGACTGACGCCGTTGTGGGCATAGTCGATGATGAGGGTGAAGTCCTCGATCTCGCGCACCAGTTCACAGCGACCCTTGACGCGCACCTGCTCCAGACCAAGTTCAATTTGATCCTCGCTGACGCCGAAGTCCTGGCCGCAGGCCACGGCAATCATGGCGTTGTGGGCGTTGACCTCTCCGGGCATGGCCACCGTGTAGGTCTTTTCCCGGGTGCCCTGTCGGGTTTGCATTTTCACGGCAAGGACACTGCCGAGACGGACTTTTTCCGTGTCCTCGAGCACATAGTCGGCGCTGTTGCTCAGGCCGTAAGTAATCACTTCGCCGCCGCAGCTTTCGATGATTTTTTCGCTGAAAGGATCGTCGATATTGACGATAGCCTTGCGGCACATGGGGAAAAGCTGTCTTTTCCAGTAGGCATATTCCTCAAAGGTCTCATGCTCATTGGTGCCGATGTGATCGGGATAAAGGTTGGTGAAAACACCCATGTAAAATTCCGTGCCCTCAACGCGGTGATGCTTGAGACCCAGGGAGCTAACCTCCATGGCCACGGCCTTGCAGCCGCCGTCAGCCATTTGGCGCAGCATTTTCTGCAGTTCATAGCTTTCGGGCGTGGTGTTCACCGTAGGCAGAGAAGTCTCGCCGTAAAAGGCGCCGACGGTGCCGATGATACCCGTGGTGACGCCGCCCCTTTCCAGCACCGATCGGACGAGATGCGCCACGGTGGTCTTGCCTTTGGTGCCGGTGATGCCGATGACTTTCAGTTCCCTTGAGGGATTGCGGAAAAAGCTGCAGCTCATGGCCGCCAGCGCCTTTCGGGTGTTTTCGGTGTAAAGGACAAGGGCGTCTGCCGGCAGGCCGACCTCCTTGCTGCACAGAAAAGTCCGACAGCCTTTTTCATAGGCCGAAAGGGCATAGTCATGGCCGTCGGCAAAGGCGCCGGTGAGGCAGACGAAGATCACCTCCGGGGAGGCTTTCCTCGAATCATAGACAATATCGCTGATTTCCCTGTCGGGAATATTGTCGTTTTTCAGGCTGACGCCCTTCATGATTTCTTTCAGCTTCATGAGTTTTCCTCTCTGTCTTTCTGCTGTCTTGCCAGCATTTTTTCCCGTTTCACTTCGGCTCTCTCAGCCAGATATTTTTCCCGAAGCTCGTGGCGGTTTTTACCGCCGATAATGCCCACACGGCGCATAGCTTCAATAAACATTGCCGCAACGGCACCTGTGGCGCCGAGCATGAGATCCACCATGGTGTCCGTCAGGCCGTAGCTGCCGCCGAGCTGACCGTGCTGCATGACGAAGCCGTAAAGTCTGTCCATGGTGAATTCATAAAACTCCCAGCCCACCAGGACGATCATGGCGCCGCCGAGGGCAAACATGGACTGAACGGAAATTTTGATGGGCTGCTTTTCTCCCTGCATGATCTCAGCCAGGACGAAACCTCCGGTACAGGCGAGATAGCCGGCGAAGATGTGCTCGGGAATGTCAATTCCCGTGAAATCCGTTCGGGTGTTCAGGGTGGTGCCCACGACGCAGCCGAGGCAGATGAAAACATTGAGCATCGTCTGTATATAAGCAGGGTATTTGGTAATAAAGGACTGACCGCCGAAGAGCTGGAACATATCCCAGAGGTGGGTGAAGATGATGGCAAAAACGGCCTGGACAAATTCCGAGGTATAGCCGTGGAGCATTCCCCACACGCCCCAGATGAAAAGAGCCAGACGGCAGGCCCACCAGGTGACTTCCACTGCGACGGGCAATTTTTTGATCCGGTTAAGTTTTTTCATTTATGTTTGGTTCCTTTCGGCAAAACTGCATACCCGATAATTATATCACAACAATCACAGTTTTACCACTGTTAAATAAAAATATTAAGTATTTGCACAGAAAACAGCGCTGTCACCGCGATCAAAGCCATTACATCTCGTAGGGACACGGCTTGCCGTGTTCGCAGCGAACCGAAACGCTACCATCAGAAAAAAACATCAACTACTATCACACCCAAATAGTCGGATATCTAACCTCGCATACCTCTCAAAAAGGGCCAACAAGACGAGGGGTGCGAAGCGGTGGGCCCCCTCGTCACCGAAAGAACAAAGGTGTCAAAAAGGCAACCACATAAAACACCCGACTGTCGGTAAACCGCGCAGAGCGACTGTATTTTCGCCGATGAAAGTGTGCGTAACAATCTGCACAACACACCCAAAGGAAACAAACAGAAATCTATTCAGCGACTGTACTCGGCGAAAATACCCCGGAGCGATCGGCAGGCAGATAAGCGTGTTTTGCATACTTTGCCACGCCTGGCAAAGTATGAGCCCCCGCGGCTCGAGCGGTGAAACCTGAAAGAAACCGCTATATAAATCATATCAAACAAATCTATCTACAACTGACCGTTTGCGCCCCGGTAGTGACACGGCTTGCCGTGTCCGCCTGCGGCAACCTTACTAATAATGATTCATCTGTGTGCTAACCCACCCATGGTTTATGTTTTCGTCAAAACAGTACGCCGCGTCGCCGGAAAAGCACACAAAAAACGGCGCTGTCTGCGCAGCGCCACCGTGACGGTCAAGTCCGTCTTTTACAAAAAAGTAATTGCCCTTTTCATCGGGAAACCCCCGGCGAGGGTTTCCCACGGAACGAGGAAAATGCCCCGCATTTTTCCTCGTTCCTCCCTTCCTGCGCTTGAGTGAGTATTTTTTTCTTTTGCTGTCAGCGCAGTTGTTTATTTTAAGTGAAAGGTATTTCGCGCTTTGCGAAGCGCGACAGGGGCTCTGCCCCTTGACCCCGCAAGCCTTTGAAAAGGCTTGACCGAAACTTTACTTGATTTTTTTTCCTTAAAAAAGCGCAAGTCTTTTTCGGACTTGCGCTGATTCTTTTCACTTATGCCTTATCGGCACAGCCGAGAACGGTCTCAATCTTATGCTCAACCATTCCCTGAATGGCTTCACGGGCAGGCTTGAGATACTGTCTGGGATCGAAATGCTCCGGATGCTCGGCAAAATGCTGTCTGATGGCCGCCGTCATGGCAAGACGAAGGTCGGAGTCAATATTGATCTTGCAAACAGCCATGGAAGCTGCCTGACGAAGCATCTCCTCGGGGATACCGATAGCGTCATCAAGAGCGCCGCCGTTTTCATTGATGATCTTGACAAACTCAGGCACAACGGAGGAAGCACCATGAAGAACGATGGGGAAGCCGGGAAGTCTCTTTTCCACTTCTTCCAGAATATCGAAACGAAGCTGGGGCTTCTGACCGGGCTTGAATTTATAAGCACCATGGCTGGTGCCGATGGCGATAGCCAGAGAATCCACGCCGGTTCTGGTGACAAAATCATAAACCTGATCGGGATTGGTGTAGGAAGCATCTTCAGCGGAAACATTAACCTCGTCCTCGATGCCGGCAAGCTGTCCCAGCTCGCCCTCAACAACAACGCCGTGTGCGTGTGCATAGTCTACTACTTTCTTGGTCAGGGCAACATTTTCCTCATAGGGGAGATGAGAACCGTCGATCATGACGGAAGTGAAACCGCCGTCAATGCAGCTCTTGCAGGTCTCGAAATCCGGGCCGTGGTCAAGATGAAGAGCAATGGGAAGTCCGGTTTCCTCCACGGCAGCCTCAACGAGCTTGACCAGATAGGTATGGTTGGCATAGGCTCTGGCACCCTTGGAAACCTGAAGAATCAGGGGAGCATTGAGCTTCTTGCCTGCGCCGACGATGCCCTGGATGATCTCCATGTTGTTGACATTAAAGGCGCCGACAGCATAGCCGCCCTTATAGGCGTCCTCAAACATTTTCTTTGTGGTTACTAATGGCATAGTGAACACTCCTTAATTGATATTGATGATTTATTGTTATCTTGTCAAAGTATACTCTATTCAAATGTGAATGTCAAGAAATTTTCGCCGTCTGTCTATATTGGAATAAATTGTTAGACTGCCGAGAAATGATGGCCGATGCCGTTTTCTTCGAGCGATAGGTGTTAGGGTGCCACATATAAATCCTAAACCGCCCGAAAGAGCGAATTTTCGCGTCTTTTAGGCGCTTCGGACTGGAAAGACACGCGTCTGTCGGCGTCCTCAGCATCCAAAAACACACCGAAAATTCACTCTTTCGGGTCAAAGATTTTTTATCGGCGTATTTTTGTTCAGTCAAGGCAAAAGCGCAGTAAATCCTTTCGGATTTACGAGCATTTTAACGCAGAATGAGCGGAAATACACCGAATTAAAAACGGATTAGGATTTATATGTGTCACCCTATGGTACTCCAAGCGAGAAAAAACGGCAAGCATAATGATTTTCAGCGACATGGTTCGATACCATGTCGCTGAAAAGATAATGAAAGATACATTATTAAAACGGATATTTTCTGTTAAACATCATTATGCGCTCGGGCGCATTTATCGACAGTCTGTGAGGTATGACGAAAGTCATACCTCTTTTTTATGTGTATAGCGACCATCAACGGATTTTTATGTCAATTCCCTTACACTTGACTTTTATGTCGAAAAACAGTAAAATGAGTAGAGAAAATCCACTGTGAATCCGGGAGGCCGTTTGAATGACTCACAACAGCAAGAATTACTGCATGGGCTGCATGAAAGAGATGCCTGCGGGCGTGACCATTTGTCCCCACTGCTCTCACAATGAGCTTTCTCCGCAGAATCAGCCTTTCCTCAGAAAGGGCAGCATCATTTATGAGAGATATCTTGTCGGCAAGGTGGAATCCTTTGCGTCGGATTCGACTACCTATATCGGACTGGATCTGGAAACCGAGCAGACTGTGAGTGTGATTGAGTTCTATCCGGATAAGATTGCGTCCCGTCCGCCGCAGTCGACGGAAATCGCGATCAAATTAGGCTATGAGGAGAGCTTTCGCGTGGCTCTTCAGAGCTTCCTTGATCTGTGGAACGATATGAAAGAGTTTGCGGATATTCCCTGTCTGCCTCAGGTTACCGATGTGCTTCTTTTCGGCGGAACGGCCTATGCGATCTGTCAATACAAGGACAAGATCACTCTTGAATCCTATTTTATGGACAGGGAGCCTCTCCCGGCAAAAAAAGCCTTCCATGCCTTTAAGCCCCTCATGTCTGCTCTGCGCAAGCTCCACAGTGCCGGCATCATACACGGGGCCATTTCTCCCAAAAGCATTTGCGTCGGTGCAGACGGAAAACTGCATCTCTCGCGTTTCTCGATCCGGCAGTGCTACTGTGTTGACAGTGCCCTGCGCTCCAAGCCGATTTCCGGTTTTGCACCCATTGAGCTTTACGGCGACTGTCCTCATTTGCGCGAATATACGGATGTCTATGCGCTGACCGCCGTGATCTATTATGCCGTCACCGGCAAGGTGCCTGATGATGCGACCAGGCGTGCCGTGAAGGACGATATGGTGTTGCCCTCTGCCGTTGCGGAAAAGCTGACGAAAAACGAGATCAGCGCCATCGTCAAGGGTCTTGCCGTCAATCCCTCCAACCGTATTTCCTCGGTTGCCGAACTGATGAGCTTGCTTTATGCCAATCACCCGGCTTCGCCGGGAAAATCCGCCGCAGGCGGCGCCGTGCCGAAGGCGCGTGTTACAGCAGAAACCCGTCAGGCTCCAGTGAGCAAGCCGCCTAAGACCGTTCCGCTGCCGGAAAAGCGGCAGGAAAAGGAGGCGGAAATCTCTGCACCTGCACCGAAAAAGCAGGAGAAAGAGGGCTCGCTGGTCGCACTGATGATCAAGACCTTTACCCTTGTGGTTTTGGGTTGTTTCCTGGTTTTCAGTGTGCTTTATACCACGGTGCTCTATAAGAGCTACGATATTCCGGCGATGAACAAGATCTTCTCTGTTTTCACTTTCCTGCCCATGAACCAGCAGGATACGGACGATGAATACGAAAACAATGTTACGGGTACTGCCGATTATGAAAAGTCCTACGCGACGGTGCCTGATTTCACCAAATACACCCAGGACGACATCAAGGGCAACGAGACTTTTAATCGCAATTTTCAGATCGAATTTAAGACGGAATATACGGACAAGTATCCTGTCGGCACGGTTATGTCTCAGAGTCTGACAGAGGGCGAAAGCGTGGTCAGCGGCACAAAGATCGTTCTCACCGTCAGCGGGGGACCGGAGCAGATTGAGCTTCCCGATGTGATCGGTATGACATACGATGAGGCCGCGAAAAAACTCACAGACAAGGGTTTCAAGGTCACAAAAGATGTGCAGGAAAACGATGGCAGTCAGTCGGTTGGTGAAGTCTTTATGATGAATAAGGTGGCAGGGCTGTCCTTTGATATCGGCAGTGAAGTGGTTCTTTCCGTTTACGGCGAAGTCGGAGAGAAAAACAGCACGACGGCTCAGGTTTCCGGCAACTGAGAAAAAAAGTTGCAGTTTCTTTCAACAAAAACAGAAAAAGGTATTGACTTTCTCAGGTGAATAGTATATAATAACTAAGCACTTGAGAAAGTGATATATCGCGGAGTGGAGCAATCCGGTAGCTCGTCGGGCTCATAACCCGGAGGTTGCAGGTTCAAATCCTGTCTCCGCAACCAAATCAGATACCGCTGTTGATACAATCGTGTCGACAGCGGTATCGTTATTTTACCGTTAAAAACATAGACAGAATAAGCACTCATAAAAACAAGCGTTGCATTTTGGGAGTATTCCGCCCGTCCTGCAACGCTTTTTTCGTTGTTTTTATGCCCCACCCTGGGACTTGACCCAACATTCCTGCCGACCCTATCGTTAAAATACCGCATTTCGTTAAACGGCTGAAACATACAAATAGGAAAAGAAGCTTTTAAAATAGGTGATTGCTTTTCATAATGCGGTGTGTTATAATTTTTGTAAAATATTTATACTTTTCTAAGGAAGCTCTGATTAAATCTGATGTACAGATTACGCCGTCAGATTGTGCAAAAGCCGTGCAGGAACCCTGTCGGATTTCAAGCGGTTTTTGTGCTTTTCTGGCGGGAAATATGCAAGTAAGATGTGCTTCAAAGCGTATGCTTTGATTTATTCAGAGGTTCCCTAATAAAATTTGGCGCATTTGCTTTTATTCCTATTGCGGCACATTTTTTTCGGAGAAAACTATGAACACCATAATTTTTGCGTTTGCGGGAAAAGGCGGAGTCGGAAAAACATCTCTTTCCGCAGCGTTCATTCGAATTCTGTCGGAGGCTTACCCGGAAAAAAGAATTCTTGCCGTTGACGCAGACCCTGCTGTCGGTCTTTCAACGGCGCTGAATATGGAACCGACACTCACTCTGGATGACATCCGGTTGAAAATTGCTGAAAGCATTGAAAAGGGAGATACATCAGACGCTATTGAGCTTTTAAGCGAGGCAAGGTTTCACTTGCAGGACTGCATCACCGAAAGCGGCAACATTTCTTTTCTTGCGATAGGCCGTCCTGAGGCTGCCGGCTGCTACTGCAAGGTCAACGCTTACCTGAAACAGGTGATTGAGACAATTTCAGAAAACTTCGACTACGTTGTAATAGACGGAGAGGCGGGAATTGAGCAGATAAACCGCCGTGTTATGGAAAACATAACATATCTTATTCTCGTGAGCGATTCGAGCAGAAAAGGAATTCAGGTCATTTCAACAATTCATGATGTTTCAAAACGCCTGACTTCCTGCAAAAAGACCGGCATCATATTCAACCGTGTAAGAGCCGGCTTCGCTCCCTCTGCAATTTCGGAAGCTGCACCCGTGCTCGCTGTTGTCGGTGACGATTCAGAGCAGGCAGAAAACGATATGCAAGGTGAAAGCGTGTTTAACCTTGCCGCCGATTCACCACTGTTCTGCGGCGCAAAAGCGGCGTTGAGTGCACTGATTGGAGAAGACCTGACATGAAGCTTTTTGATGACGTAATAAAAGAGGTTAGGGCATTGCTTCCGGATTTTCCGGATAAGGCAGAATATTTTGAAGAAAGACTCTGTGCCGAGTCCGGAGACAAAAATGCTCTGCTGTTCCGGAGCGACACTGCTTTTGAGCTTGGCGGCAGCGGAAAGCATGCTGTGGAAAGCACAATGTTCACGTCCTTTTCCGAACCCGAAGATGAGGTCTTGTTATTCGGAAAAGACCTTGAAGAAATTACGGAAGATGTGTCCTTTGCTCACCTGACATTTATCCAGCTGAAAGAACAAAGCGAAGAAAATTTACATTATGAGCAGCTGAAAAACATCGGATTTTCGGTGTTTCAGCTTTATCCGAAAGGATACCATATCCGTATCTCCCCCTCTGCCGGCAGAGAACAGGTAAAGGTTTCAAAGGAAGCGCTGAAACGAAATCCCCCGCTGTCATTTATGAATATAGGTTGTAGTCTTATCAGATTGCTGAAAACGCAGGACGATGTGGCGTATGTAAAAACCGTATTCATTACCTGCCCGGATGTTGATTACCCTGCCCTTGCTGCGTTGGCACGCAAGGCAAAAAGAATTACCGATGCGGTTCAGAAAACACTGCAGCTTGACGAACTTGACTGCGCCGCCTGCAAAATGAAGCCCATATGCGATGAAGTTGAAGGCTTGCGCGAGCTACATTTTCAAAAAGAAAAGGAGAGAAAAAACCATGCAACCTGAAAACAATCCGAAATCCCTGTCTCGTGACGAGGCTCTTGCTCTGCTGAAATATATGGAGCACCACAACGCCCACCATGCAGAAGAACTGCTTGAAGCCGCAGCTGCACTCACAAAAGACGAATCCGAACTGATTGCTCAATCGGTTTCATTACTTGAACAGTCAAGCGAAAAACTTCGTCTGATTCTCGGCAAAACGGAGGAATAAATATGTGCCTTTCCTCTGTATTTAAAAAAGGTCCGGAAGAAAATATCTTTTTGTGTAAAAACATTGCAAGAGTACTGCCGAAAGACGGTGAAGTAGTCTGCTATGACCTGATGGGACAGCGGACGGTTTTTGCGGGAGAAATTCTTGACATTGATCTGATGGAAAACATAATTCTGATAAAGGAGACAGGAGAATGAAATATTTCGGCGGCTGCGATGTGGGCTCAACCTACACAAAGGCAGTCATTTTAGACGAAAACGGAAAAATAGCCGCATCAACTATTATGCGCAGCAAAATCAATGCCGAGCAGTCCTCGCGCCTTGCAATGAGTGACTGCATATCACAGATAGGCGACATATCAAAGCCCGAGGATCTTAAATACATTGTCGGCACCGGCTACGGCAGAAACCGTGTTCCCTTTGCACAGGAGAACATTTCCGAAATTTCCTGTCACGCCATGGGAGTCCATGTCACAGATCCGATGGTCAAAGCAATTATTGACATTGGCGGACAGGACATCAAGGGCATTGCGGTTGCCGCTGACGGAACGGTCAAAAATTTCGCAATGAACGACAAATGTGCCGCCGGAACGGGCCGCTTTTATGAGGCGATGGCTCACTCTTTTGAAATGAGCCTTGAAGAGTTTTCAACCCTTTCTCTGAAGGCCAAAAATGTTATTCCCATCACTGCACAGTGTACTGTTTTTGCCGAATCAGAGGTAATTGCGCTTGTCGGAGAGGGAAAAGCTCCGGAAGAGATTGCCGCAGGTATTCAGATGGCTGTTGCAAAGCGTTGCTTTGTAATGGCGAAAAAGGCCGGCGCATTGGGCAGTATTACGCTTTCGGGCGGCTGCGCCAAAAACGAGGGACTGAAAAAAGCCATCGAAAAAGTACTTAAAACAAAGGTTGTGGAATTGTCTGTTGATCCTCAGCTTATGGGAGCCTTGGGCGCAGCAGAATTTGCACGAAAGAAAGGCGGTGCAAAACAGTGAGAGACTTAAAATACCGTGTATTTTTTGAAAAACTGCTTCAAGACGTAAAAAATGAGCTTGTTGAAAAAGCTCTTGACGACGGGAAACTTGCATTGGGATATTCCTGCTATTATGTTCCGGAAGTGCTTATGAATCTTTCCGGCTGCTTCTCGGTTCGCCTGCGTGCTCCCGGAACCGCGGACACTTCAATAGCAACATACTACATGTCCGAAAAAACCTGCATGTATTCAAGAAGTATTCTTGAACGTGCGATTGAGGGCGGTTACAATTTCTTCTCGGCTCTTCTGA
This sequence comes from Oscillospiraceae bacterium, assembly GCA_029013165.1. Lineage (GTDB taxonomy): Bacteria > Bacillota > Clostridia > Oscillospirales > Acutalibacteraceae > UBA6857. Next base: position 13,561 of record JAQXMV010000079.1, read on the forward strand.
GCACTGAAACCTGCGGTATGATGCACCGCGCCCACGAGCATTTCGAAATGCTCAATCTTGTTAAAGATGAGAACGAAAAATTCTTTGTTTCACATATAGACGCGCCGTTTGTCACCAAGGATTATGCTTTAAAGCATTATGAAAAGCAGCTTAAAAAGCATATACTTGACAGACTTCACGAAGTTTACGGTGTTGATGTTTCCGAAGATGCTTTGCATGACGCAATAGAAAAGCACAATGAGCTTTGCCGCGTGGTAACAGAAATCGGCGCATACAGAAAGCTTGAAAATCCGCCTCTCACCGGCTATGAATTTCATCTTATTGAACTTTGCAGCGAGTGTTGTCCGCATGAGCTGATAATGCCGTATCTCAAAGAAACACTTGAAGAGCTTAAAACAAGAGCTGCTGATGAAAAGCCCTGGTATCAGGTCCGTGTTGTTCTTGCCGGCGGAGAGAATGATGATCCCGATTTCACAAAGTTGATTGAGGATTGCGGTGCTTTTGTTGTTGCCGACCGTTATTGTTTCGGCTCTTTGCCCGGCAGAGAGGAAATTGTTATAAATGACGGCGAAACTGCACTAAGCGCTATTGCAAGACACTATCTTGAAACAAACGAATGTCCGCGCTTCATGAATCCGGAAAAGGTTCACGGCAGAAAGCAGTACCTTAAAAAACTGGCGGAAGAATACCGCGCCGACGGTCTTATTGTTCAGCAGATGAAGTTCTGTGAATACTGGGAATATGAGCGCATGTACTGCCAGCATGTTATGGAAAGCGAATACGGACTTCCCTGCATGGGTATTGAAAAAGAATACAAAAACACATCAACCGGACAGCTTCGCACCCGCTTCCAGGCGTTTGTTGAAGCACTGACATTCAAAAAAGCGGGAGGAGAAAAACAGGATGGCTGAGAAAAAAGACAG
>JAQXMV010000080.1 GCA_029013165.1 Oscillospiraceae bacterium
GGTTGCATTAAGGGAAACCGATGATGCCAATACAAAGAAAGGAACAGAGAATCATGGAGAACATTTTTGCAAGCTTTGGCGCATTCATTCAGTCAATCCTCGATTGGCACAAGAATCTTATCCTGTCTATTCTGGACGCTTCTGCCCCAAGGCTGCTGAATGATCGAGTATTTTCAGGTGTTTGCTTATTCTGTCGGACAGTTATGACCGATGTTAAAAGTGAAAAAACAGAGAGAACCGGAAAAAGAAAAAAGTCATGCAGTTCGACTCATGCTGCATGACTTTTTCCTTTGGTGAGACGCCAAACAGTTCGGCGCGATCGCTGCCGGTCTTTCACGGTGAAAGAATGGCGACGATGCTCCCAATAGCACCTGTTTTGATTCTTTGAATAAACGATAAAAAAATAAGCAATAAATATGAAAATTTTTTGAATAAACTATTGACATCTATGTTTTCCTGTTATATAATAAACCCATGTTAAGGGTTCAACTCTTGATAAATTTTTAACACGGAGGAAATTACCATGGATTTCACAGTTTTCGAGACGATGTGGGCATATCTTTGGGAAATGATCTACAAGATCCTTGCTATCTTCGGTATCGTTAAGAACGAAGAAGGCAACCTTGAGGATGCAACAACTGTTGCCTAATCAGTTGAATTAAACAATTGTTTAATAGACAAAACCCGCCGAACGGCGGGTTTTGTTTTTCCTTTTCCTTTCTTTTTCCGCTTTCTGAAAAGTCCAGTTAAAAATCAAACATCAGATGGTCTTATGTGTAACCTATGTGAAATATATATTTAAAAATTGTTAAATCTATTTATTTTTTGTTGACAAAATAATGATTTAAAGTTAAAATAAACTCAGGTCAGTAATATTAGAGAACCGGAACAACCGGGTGAAGAAGTAGGCCCGGAAATTCAGAGAATCGGCAAAAGGAGGTCGGCGCCATGGATATCAAGCAGAAGCTTACGGACTTTTGGAACATGATTTATGATATGTTCGGCATTGATAACCTTATGACAATCGTGAACGCTATTATCGCGTTATTCAAGTAATCAGATGAAACGCCCTGTTGCTTTTCGGCATACAGGGCGTTTTTGTGCACAGAATTGCCGTCCGTTTTCACGGACGGCAATTTCATGTGTAAACGCGAATTAACTTATTCAGCGCTGGCTCTTCTGATATAGTTCTTGAAGAACACCAGAGCGCTGTCCATGCAGGCCACGGGGATTCTCTCGTTGGTTCCGTGGGTGCAGCGAAGAAGTCCCACATCGACCATGAAAGGTGCATAACGGTTAATGTTGGTGCATATCTCTTCATAGTGATAGGCGTCGGTGCCGCCCATGACAAGATAGGGAGCCACGATGGCGTTGGGTTGCATACTCTTGACCACATCACGGATGATGCCGAAAGAGCGTGAGTCGGTGGGGGAGAAGGACGAGGCTTCCTTGGTGTTGAGAATATTGATCTCAAGATCCTTGTTTTTGCAGACCTTTCTGATATGATCCACAAGATCCTGCTTGGTGGTGCCGGGCATGGCGCGGAAATTGATCGTTGCGCTGGCGCGCTGGGGAAGAACATTGGCGGCAGGGCTGCCCTGTGCCATGGTAACGGCTGTGGTGGTTCTGACCATGCAGGCAGCAAAGGGAATCTTTTTGCACACTTCCAGAATAAGAGGTCTGAGAAGAGGCATATTACAAGTAATCAGTCTGACGGGATAGGTACATTCTCTGCCTATGGCGTCAAAAAGACTCTTCATGTTGTCGTTGAGAGAGGCTTTGAACTGATGGGCTTCGATATTCCTGATGGCTTCGGCAAGCTGACCGAGAGCTGTATGTACGGGAGGCTGTGAGGAATGTCCGCCCTTGGCGTTGACAACGATCTCGATGTCCGAATAGCCTTTTTCGGCAACGCCGACGCCGGCCAGATATTTGTCTTTCAGCACGCCGGGTACATTGATGGGGATCATGGCACCGCCCTCGTCAAGAACGCTGTCCAGGGTGATTCCTCTGCCCTTGAGGGTGTTCATCAGATCCATGGCGCCGTTTTCGTCGTTGGCGACCACTTCTTCGTTGTCACCGAAAAGAAGATATACATCTCTTTCGGGCACGAAACCCTCCTCCAGCAGAGCCTCAACGGACTCCATGACGGCAATGAGGTGGTTTTTCATGTCGAGGGTACCGCGTCCCCAGATGAATTCGCCGTCATCGTGACCCTCAAAGGCCGGATGTACCCAGTCGCCTTCGGTGCCCTCGGAAACGGGAACCACATCCTGATGAGCCAGAAGCGCAATGGGCTCCAGGTCATCTCTCTTGCCTTTCCAGCGGTAAAGCAGATTGGCGGGAGGAACGATCTCTTTTTCTAAATTCTTGGCAATGAGAGGATAGGCCTCATCGAGAAAAGCGTGGAATTTTTCAAATTCAGCCCAGTCAACCTTACTGGTATCCCTGGAGGATATGGTCTTGAAGCGGACTGCTTTGGAAAGATTTTCACGGTATCGGGCAACATTGACCTCCTCAGCAGGAAGAGGCTCGGCAGTGTTCTTCTTCGGACGGTAAAGGGCCGCATGAACGGCGTTTGCCGCAGCGGCGGCAGCCAGAGCCGTGCCGATGATGGTTTTTTTCTTCATGTTGATCAACCTCATTTCGGTTATATTTTAACGATACCATTATATACTGTGTTCCTGTAAAATTCAACTGTCAAATAATTAAAATTTGAGGTTGACACAGACAGCAGTGAAATGATAAAATATAAAGACAAATCATCATCAATCGGGAGGTTTTTTCATGAACGATGTAAATGGTTTATATGCTCTGTGGAAAGAAAAAGCAGTCTCTGATGCAGATCTGCAGACGGAACTGGAGCAGATAGACGGTCAGCAGGACGAAATTCTTGACAGATTTTATCAGAACCTCACTTTCGGCACCGCCGGACTGCGCGGCGTCATCGGCGCCGGAACCAACAGAATGAATGTTTACACGGTCAACCAGGCGACCCAGGGCCTTGCGACCTATCTCAACGAGGAATATCAGAACGCCAGTGTGGCTATCGCCTATGATTCCAGAATCAAGAGCGATGTTTTTGCCAGAAGTGCCGCAGGCGTTTTGGCTGCCAACGGAATCAAGGTCTGGTTTTACAGCGAGCTTGTGCCCACACCCATGCTTTCCTTTGCCGTCAGACGGCTGGGCTGTCAGTCGGGCATCATCATCACCGCAAGCCATAATCCGGCCAAATATAACGGCTATAAATGCTATGATCCTCAGGGCTATCAGATGACAGACGAAGCCGCCGAGAGAATATACGGCTATATTCAGCACACGGATATGTTCAGCGACATCAAGACCATGGATTTCGATGACGCCGTGGCGGCAGGCATGGTGGAGTTTATCCCGCAGAGTATTATTGATGAGTTTTATGCCGGGGTCAAAAAGTGCTGTCTCAGCCTCGAACAGTGCCGTGAAAGCGGTCTGAAGGTCATTTATTCTCCCCTCAACGGAACCGGAAACAAGCCGGTCAGACACATGCTCCAGGAAATCGGGATCCATGATGTCCGTGTCGTCCGCGAACAGGAAAATCCCGACGGCAATTTCCCCACCTGTCCCTACCCCAATCCCGAGATCCGACAGGTCTTTGAGATTGCTCTGGAAATGGCAAAGCAGGAGCCGGCTGATCTGCTTCTTGCCACCGACCCCGACTGCGACAGAGTGGGCATTGCCGTGCGTGACGGCGATGACTACCGGCTCATGACCGGCAACGAGGTGGGCGTTTTGCTGGCGGAATATCTGCTTTCCAGACGCAAGGAACTGGGACTTCTTCCGGAAAATGCCGTTGTGATCAAGTCCTTTGTGACCACCAGCCTTGTGGACGCAGTGGCGGCAAAATACGGCGCACAAACCGTAAGCCTGCTCACCGGCTTCAAGTATATCGGTGAATACATCACCAAACTCGAGGCGGCAGGCGAAGCCGACCGCTTTGTGGTGGGCATGGAGTAGAGCTACGGCTATCTTTCCGGTATTCACGCCCGTGACAAGGACGCCGTTGTGGCTTCGACGCTGATTTGTGAGATGGCGGCCTATTATAAGGCACAGGGCAGGGGACTGGCCGAAGTGATGGAGGATATCTACCGAGAGCACGGAATGTACCTCAATGCGCTGGATAACTTCGCTTTCGAGGGCGCCGCAGGAATGGAAAAAATGAAAGAGATCATGGATCATCTGAGAGCCGATCCGCCGAAGGCCGTGGCCGGAAAGCCCGTCACGGTGCGTTCCGACTTCAAGACCGGCGAAAGTCTCGACATCGCCACGGGCAAAATCAGCAATATTGATCTGCCCCGATCCAATGTTCTTTCCTTTAAGTTGACCGACGGCTGTTCGGTGATCGTCAGACCTTCCGGCACAGAGCCCAAGATCAAGATATATTACACCGCCTGCGCCGAAAACAAAGCGGCGGCGGAAACTATGAAAAATGCCATGAGCGAGGATATGAAAGCCTATATGGCATAAAGCTTTCAGGAGGATAAAAACGATGATGCCGAAAAAAATGATCAAGATAATCTGTATCGTGCTGGCGGCGCTGATGGTTCTTAGCGTCGGTGCGGTGCTCATTCAGGTGGTTGCCGTGGACGGCACAGCCCTTGCGGCCGCCATGCCCGCCACGGGCGACAATGACGGCGACTATCTCATACCGGCAGGTATTGCTGTGGCCGCCGTGCTGGTGATCGGTATATGCATTGCATTGCCGAAGCTGAAAAAGAAATAAACAGGGAACACTGTTTTTCGACAATGTTCGACTTGATGGGAGCCGTCTTTGTGCATTTCACACAAAGACGGCTCCCGAAATTTGTGAAACAGTGAATTTGAAAGGAATTGAATTTTTGCTACAGAAGTGTTAAAATTGTTTTACATTCACCTACGGTGAATTATTTTGTTTTTTTGGAGTGAGAGAAATGAAAAAAATCATCAGTTTACTGCTGAGTCTCATCATGGTTTTTTCTCTGTTTACCCTGACCTTTGCGGCAGAGAGCGTGGATGAGGACACCACCAAATATCCGATTATTCTCGTTCCCGGTTACAGCTCGTCCAAGCTCTACCGGATTGACGAAAAGACCGGAGAACAGATCCCTGTCTGGTTGGACGCCTATGCTCAGATCGCACAGGGTCTTGTCGACAATAAAGAGGCGATCCTCCTCGGCCTTGCGCAGAGCGCAGCGACCAATGACCCGGGCCCCATGGGCAGAGCTGTCAAAAAAGCCGTTTATGAGGCGCTGGACGGAATGAAGTGCAACGACGACGGCAGCAGCTACTATGATGTCAAAAACTATGTCCATACACCGGAGGAGACAAACTATAAATATCTCAACGAAAACTATCCCGAGGGAGAGCATCAGGCAGAAAAGGAAATGATGGGCTATTTCGGCAATGTGATCGGTGAAGAAAACACCTATGTTTTCACCTGCGATTTCCGCATGGGCGCCGTTGCCAACGCTAACTCCCTGAGAGAATATATTGACGATGTGATCGAATATACCAACAAAAACCGCACCGAAAAAGACAAAATCGACAAGGTCAATCTTTTCGCTGTTTCCCACGGCGGACAGGTCAGCGGTACCTATCTGACGCTTTATGGTTATGAGGGCAAGGTCAATAATGCGGTTCTGACCATACCGGCTCTTGGCGGCGCCGGCATCGCATACGATATTTTTAACGGTCACTGTGAGTTTGACGAGGTCGGCCTGCTGACCTTCGTCCAGCACGGTTGCGTCCTGGAGGAGGACTATCAGATCTTCCTGGAGGCGGAAAAGCTCGGCTTCCTCGATGAACTCATTGATTACATCATTCAGGGCGGCGTTGAGGGTGTTCTCACCTGGGGCAGCCTCTGGGATTTCATCCCCATTGATAAATATGAGGCGATCAAAGCTAAGCATCTGGATCCCGTGAAAAATGCCGAAGTCATCAAAAAGAGCGACTATATGCACTATGAGATCATGTCGCCCTCCGGTGACCATTATTTTGCCAAGGGCTTCAAAAAAGCCCAGCAGGCAGGAACAAAAATATACATTATGGCAGGCTATGACAATAAGGTGATCACCGGTCTTGCGGAAAACTCCGATTCGATCATCACCACCAACGCCTCTACCGGCGCTACCTGCGCACCGTTCGGTCAGCGCTTTGCCGACGGTTATACCCAGAAGGTTGACACCGGCTTCTATCAGGTTTCTCCCTCGATGACCGTTGACGCTTCTACATCCTATCTGCCGGAGTACACCTGGTTCATTCAGAATTATTACCACGGTATGACCTATTACGACAGCTATACCCATTCTCTGCTCAATAAGCTCATTCTCAATGACGGCGCAGGCTATGATGTGCATACTTTCAAGGAATATCCCCAGTTCCACGCCACGACTAATCCGGCTCACACGGTTTTCGCCGCCTTTGACAGCAGCGCAGAGGGCTATCTTTCCTCAGAGGATAAGGCGCTGACGATCAAAAACCTTTCTAAGGAGAACACCCTGGTGGTCTCTGCCGTCACCGTTTGCGGCGCCGATTTTGACTTCAGCTTTGTGCCCTTTGCTCTGGCTCCCGGCGAGAGCAAAAGCATCGCTATCAAGGGTGATATCCCTGCTGTCAGCGTCAAAAACATTGAGATCAATGTTACCTATATGATGGGTACCGTGACGCCGATCGGCGAAAGAGTTTTCGATTTCACCGTCATGAACGGAGAAAAAGTCGCCTTTGACGCGGAAAAGCCCCTTGTCAGTGCTTCACACAGTCAGAAGATCGATGAGGTCCTCAGCGGCTATGTCAATGAGAACCTTATAAACACCGGCACCAAGAGAATCGTGTCCATGCTCTATAACATGATCTATAAAGTAGTGGTTATTTTTGACAAATTGATGGCAATTTTCGGAAAATAAGAAGTAGTTTTTGTGGAGGCAACCTTTGAATAAACACCGTCCCGACGAGGCATAATACTCATAACGATGAGTTAGGCTCGTCGAAAACAAGGGAGGTGAATTCATGCATAACGAAGGCGTTAAGTGTTCAGTCAACGAGTGTGAGTATCATGTTGAGTGTGACAAATGCAGTCTTGACAAAATCGAGGTATCACATGAAAAAACGGGAGCTGACAGTATTGCCATTCCCCATTTCTGCAAAAGCTACCAGAAAAGACAGTAACTAAAATGAAACCGTGCGGAGCAGCCCGAAAGGGGAGTGCTCCGCACCGTTATTTTTGAAAGATATAAACCATGAAGTCCGCCGTCACTTTCAGCTCGCCGTACTGTGAGAGCTTATTTTTGCCGGCTTCATCGGTGTGATAAAAATAGGGCGTCATGCGGAAAAGCGACAGAATATCCTCCGTGCTTTTCAGGTGCATTTCATAGGTAATTTGCTGTGCTTCCGCGAGGATCAGCTCCGAGGTTTCCGGCGGCTTGCCGTCGTTTTTATAGGGCAAGGCATAAAGAATCTCCTTGAGCTCGAAAAGGTGATTTTCGCCGGGAACAACGCTGATAATCCTGCCGTCGGGCTTTGTGATGCGCCGAAATTCTTTCTCGTGAAAGGGCGCAAAAAGATGCAGCAGAAAGTCGGCACATTCATCGCGCAGCGGAATCCGCGAGATGTTTGCAACGAAATATTCGATGTCTTTTTTTCGGGAGCAGGCAAGGCGGATCATTTCTTTGGAGATGTCAAAGCCGGCCATTTCACAGTCGAGGCGGTCTTTGATCCGACTGCCGTAATAGCCCTCGCCGCAGCAGATGTCGACGATAAAGGGCCGGGCTTTGCCGTCCTCCCTGAGGTAATCGGTGATGTCGTCGCACAGCGGGGCAAAATAGTCCTTTTCCAGGAAAGCACGGCGTGAAAGCGCCATATCCCGGTTGTCGCCGATCTGAGAGCCGGACTTGTGATTGCCTGCCAGAAAATTGAGATATCCCTGTCGCGCTCTGTCAAAGCAGTGGCGGTTTCTGCACAGACAGCTTCCGCCCATTTCCTCCAGGGGTTCGGAACATATCGGACAAATCAAATTTTTCATAAAATCGAACCTTTCCGCAGGGTCTCGATATTGTAATACCCTTTTCAATGTGCTATTATATACAAAGAAAATCAATTAGTCAACAAAGGCGATGTTTCAAAATGGCAAAGGAAAAACAGCAAAAAACCAACGCAATGCGTATTCTCGACAAAAAGAAAATCCCTTATCGGGTCAATTACTACGACTGCGATGAGTTTATTGACGGCGTGCATATCGCAGATATGCTCTGTCAAAGCTACGACAGGAGCTTCAAAACTCTCGTGGCCGTGGGAAAAAGCGGCGAAAACTATGTTTTCGTCTTGCCGGTGGATCAGGAGCTGGACCTGAAAAAAGCGGCGAAAGCCGTGGGGGAAAAGAGTGTGGAGCTGCTCCATGTCAAAGATATCAAGCAGACAACGGGCTATATCCGAGGTGGCTGCACGCCCATTGGTATGAAAAAGCTCTTCAAGACGGTGATTCATTCTTCGGTTTTGGCCTTTGATGAGGTGATTGTCAGCGGCGGCGCCCTGGGTGTTCAGCTCTTCATCCGTCCTCAGGATCTGATTGCTGCCGTCAATGCACAGACCGGTGACATCATTTTTGAGCCGTAAAAAATGAAATGTTGTTTTGCGGAATTCTCCTCCTTGTCCGACAATAAAAAATTATCGGCGCCGGCTTGAATTTTATCATAATATGGTATATAATGGAAACATAAATCCAATAAAAAGGAGGAAATCACGATGAAAGAAATTTTCAACGCACTGGAAGATCTTTTCGTGAAGTTCTGGAATGAGCTTTACCGTTTCCTTTGCAGTCTTTGGGGAGATGAAGTGAACGACGATCTCCTCGCCACCACCGGTGAACCCCTGAAATAATTGACTGAACACAACAGATCAATGGCTGTTTCTGAGACAGAGGCAGCCATTTGATTTTGATTCCAAGGCAGGAGAGCAGATATGATCAAGGAATACCTCGAAATCGGTAAAATTACCGGCACTCACGGCGTGCGCGGCGAAATGCGCGTTCAGCCCTGGTGCGACGGACCGGAATTCATGAAAAAATTTAAGACCCTTTATCTGGATCCCCGCGGCGTAAAGGCTCTGAGCGTCTCCTCGCGGCCACATGGCGCGATGGTTATTATGAAAGCGCAGGATATCGACACGGTGGAAAAAGCCGCCGCCATGCGTGGCAGGATTCTTTACATGAAGCGCAGTGACGCCAAGCTGCCGGAGGGTCACTGGTTTATTCAGGAGCTGATCGGCTGCCGTGTGGTTGACGCCGACGATGACAGCATCTGTTACGGCGAACTCAGCGATGTCAGCGAAACCGGTGCCAACGATGTCTGGCACATCACCCGCGACGGTAAGGAATACCTGATTCCCGCCATTCCCTCCGTTGTGATCAAGACCGATGTGGAGGCGGGGAAAATCTCCATACGCCCCCTGAAAGGAATCTTTGACGATGAGAATTGATATACTCACCCTTTTTCCAGAAATGTGCGAAAGCGTCCTTTCCGAAAGCATCATAGGCAGAGCGCGAAAAAATGAACTGGTGGAGATCCACTGCCGTCAGATCAGAGATTATACCCTTGACAAGCACAACCGCGTCGACGACACACCCTATGGCGGCGGTATGGGCATGATCATGCAGGTTCAGCCGATTTATGACTGCTTCATGAGCCTGTGTGAGGAGCTGGGCACCAAGCCCCATCTGATCTATATGTCACCTCAGGGGAAAACGCTGGATCAGCAGCGGGTGAAAGAACTTGCGCAAATGGACAGCGTAGCAATACTCTGCGGTCACTATGAGGGCATCGACGAACGGGTGATCGAAGAAATCGTTGACGAGGAAATATCCATCGGCGACTATGTGCTCACGGGAGGAGAGCTGCCGGCTCTCGTTCTTGCCGACAGTATTACCCGTATGCTGCCGGGCGTGCTGGCCGGCACAGAGGCTTTCACCGAGGAGAGCCATTATAGCTCACTGCTGGAGTATCCCCAGTACACCAGGCCTTATGAGTGGCACGGACGGACTGTTCCGGATATACTGATATCGGGACATCACGGAAACATTGAGAAATTCCGACGGGAAAAATCGCTGGAGCGCACCTATCACCGCCGTCCGGATATGCTGGAAAAGGCAGAGCTGAGCAAAAAGGACAAGGTGTTTTTGGACGCTCTGCGTCAAAGGGAAGAAGAGGACGCCGCCCCCGGAAGCAACCCCGACGAATAATGGAAAAAGCTGTCGATGAATTGTGCATACTGTCATTATAGAGGAAAAAAATGTAGTAAAAATGCACAAAATTGACTTTAGATTTTTTACGATGTTTAGGCTTGCAACCAAAATGTTTTAAAGTCGCTTTTAACCATTGACGAAGCGAAGTTTTGTGGTATAATATATTAGAAATTAATCAATACAAAACTATTTTTTGTGTGGGAGATTTTGATATGTTTGTAAAAGATGTAAAAGTTCAGAATCAGGTTGGACTTCATGCCCGTCCTGCGACTTTCTTCATTCAGAAAGCCAACGAATTCAAATCCTCAATTTGGGTTGAGAAAGAAGAGAGACGAGTCAACGCCAAGAGCTTGCTGGGTGTACTTTCCCTGGGAATCATGGGCGGTACAGACATCCGCATCATTGCCGGCGGCCCCGATGAGGAGCAGGCAGTGGAAGAGCTGGTCAGACTGGTCGAGTCCGGTTTCACAGAATAATGTCCCATTTTGCACACCGCGAAAACGGTGTGCATTTTCCTTTCGGCGCGAAAAAAAGTGAAAAAGAGCTATTGACAAAGGCAAAACTTTGTGGTAGAATAGCAAAGCAATCTGATGTGGGGGCGTAGCTCAGCTGGGAGAGCGCTTGAATGGCATTCAAGAGGTCAAGAGTTCGATCCTCTCCGTCTCCACCATGAAATCCGTAATCGTTATGATTGCGGATTTTTCTTATATGCGGATTTATTGAAATTCTTTTCCGCTTGTGGTATACTTTAGAATAATCGATGTTTTACGTAGGATATATTATGCAGTTGAATATTGTTAATGAATCATCTTATAAAAATCTGAAAATTATTTGTAATGGCAAAACTTTTTCTTTAAACAAGGAAAATGCAATTACAAGTTTAGATATTGACAATAACACTAATGTTGAAATACAGGTTTTTGAAAAGAATAGAGTTTTATTAAATCTTTTCTTTGCTCTTGTTGATGGTTTTGTTGATGGCGAAAGTGTTATAAACTCTCTTGTGTGTGATCTTTCTTTTGATATTTGTGAAACTGATGATTTGCAAACATTGATTATAAAGGATTTAGAGTATAGAGATGATAAGAACGGATACATATATGAATCAGTTTACATTGAAAACATCAATGTCAGTAATTTGGTTTATCGTTTAACAAATACAGCTAAAACACGTAAGAAAGCCTTGTTTTATTATGTTTTTATTGTTTCATGGCTACCGTTTATTTTAGCTTTATTAGGCTATTATTTCCTAGTGAAAGGAAATGTATTAGCTATACTTGCCAGTATTTTGATACTCTTTGTGTTTGCGATTCCTAGTTGGAAAAAGTCGTCACGAGTAAAAAAATACTATAGCAATGAATTTGCGAATGAAAAATTAAATGCTAAATATAATAAAATAATAACAAAGAACAATAAGAACGATATGCCTAAAGATATTATAGGTAAGGCAACTTATAAGGCATTAGATTTGTTGTTCAAAAAGAAGAAGTAACATGCAACAACCCGAGCAGAGCCTAAAAAACTCTACTCGGTTTTCTCTTACGCCATCTTATCAATTCCCGCCATAAACTGTTCAAAATCAAAGTTAAAATCAATCATTAGCTTGTGCCCTTTGCAAACTTCAACTTGGTTAATCAAACAATTCACATTCATTTTTTATTTTTTTACCCTTGACAAGGCGGCGGTATCTGATATATAATACATTGAAACGATGTGCCGGTGTGTCGGAATTGGCAGACGACCGCGACTCAAAATCGTGTGCTGAAAGGCGTGTGGGTTCGAGTCCCACCACCGGCACCAGCTTTTCATTACTATATGCATAGAACAACGGAGGTGTAATGATGAAAATGACAGCGCAGTGCGGCAATTTCATCGTTCCGTTCTCTCCCGTGGGTATCGTTGTTCTTTCATTTTTCGAGTAACTTTCAGTTGCTCGTTATTTTTTTATCCGGGCGCTTTTGAATGCTCCCGCAGCCTGACTCTAAGCAGTGGGCGGCGCCGCGGGCAAGCCGCCCCCGGTCACAGGAAAAAGAAACTTCACAGGAAAGGAAACGGCTCGCTTTTGCTGCGCGCCAAAAAGGGTAACATTATGAAACATTTGCTCAAACTCATGGACTGGTCAAGAGAGGAAATTCAGGAAACCCTCGATCTTGCCGATAAACTCAAGGCCGAAAAAAAGGCCGGCATCCGGCATCCTATTCTCGAGGGTAAAAGCCTGGGTATGATCTTTGAAAAATCCTCAACGAGAACAAGAGTGTCCTTTGAGGTCGGTATGTACGATCTTGGCGGACAGGCTCTCTTTCTCTCGTCCAAGGATCTGCAGATCGGCAGAGGCGAGCCGGTGCAGGATACGGCCAGAGTGCTTTCGCGCTTTTTGGACGGCATCATGATCCGCACCTTCGAGCAGAAAGAGGTGGAGGATCTGGCAGAAAACGGCAGTATCCCCATCATCAACGGTCTGACGGATTACTGTCATCCCTGTCAGGTGCTGGCTGACCTGCAGACGATCCGTGAGCATAAGGGCAGCCTGGAGGGTAAAAAGCTCTGCTATATCGGTGACGGAAACAACATGGCAAACAGCCTGATTGTCGGCGGCATCAAAATGGGTATGCGCGTAGCCGTTGCCTGTCCCGAGGATTATCAGCCCGACGCAGAGATCATGAAATGGGCTAAGGAAAACGGCGACTTCCTCTGCAGTTCCGATATTCTCCTTGCCGCTGAGGGCTCCGATGTGCTTTATACCGATGTCTGGGCCTCCATGGGCCAGGAAAGCGAAGCGGCCATGAGAAAGGAAATTTTCAAGGCCTATCAGATCAATGAGCAGGTGGTGTCTGTTTGTAATGACGGTGTGATGGTGCTTCATTGCCTGCCGGCTCACCGCGGCGAGGAAATCACCGCCGAGGTCTTTGAAAAGCACGCCGCCGAGATCTTTGACGAAGCGGAAAACAGACTGCACGCACAGACGGCCGTTCTGGTCAAATGCCTTGCCGACTGATCGTGCAATAAAAGCGACAGTGCAGGGAAAGAATAGAAACATGAACCGAAACCAATGGAAAGCAGGAGTGTAAACTGATGAAAAAACGATATCTTGTACTTGAAGACGGCACGGTGTTTGAGGGCTATGCCTTCGGCGCTGATACCGGCAGTGTCGGCGAGCTCATTTTTAATACGAATGTCGTCGGCTATATCGAAACCCTGACAGATCCCACCAACTACGGACAGATCGTTCTGCAGACCTTTCCGGCCGTGGGAAATTACGGCATCATCGAGAGCGATTTTATCGGGGAGCCGGCTCTTCGCGGCTATGTGGTCAGAGAGTGGTGCGACGCCCCCTCCAACTTCCGCTGTGAATACGATATCAACCGGTTCCTCACGGAAAAGGGCATTCCGGGAATTTACAGCGTTGACACCAGAGAAATCACCAATATTCTCAGAAACAAGGGCACGATGAATGCCGCCATCTGCGACGAAGTGCCCGAGAGCCTGGATGAAATTAAGAATTACAAAATCACCGAAGCCGTGGCAAACACCGGCGCCAAGCAGGTGTCGGAGTTTGTGCCGAAAGAGGGCTTCCAAAAGCACATCGCCCTCGTGGATTTCGGCTCCAGCAAGGATCTGGAGCTCAAACTCATGGATAAGGGCTATAAGGTCACGGTTCTGCCCTATGACTTTCAGGCGGAGCAGGTGCTCTCTTCGGGCGCCGACGGACTGATTCTGAGCGAGGGCCCCGGCGATCCGAAAGAAAACACCGATGCCATTGCGCAGATCGCAAAGCTCATGGGAAAGCTTCCCATGCTCGGTCTGGGACTCGGCCATCAGCTCATGGCGCTTGCCATGGGGGCAGACACCGAAAAGCTCCCCTGCGGACACCACGGCAGCAATCAGCCCTGCAAGGTGGCAGGCACCGGCCGCACGCTGGTCACCGCCCAGAATCACGGCTATGCCGTCAAGAGGGATTCCCTCAGGCGCGGTGTAATCAGCCACTATAATATAAACGACGGTTCCGTTGAGGGAATTGTCTATCCAGAGGATTATGCCCGTTCTTTCCAGTTTGAGCTGAGCGAAAATGAAATTGAGAACGAGCTGAATAAATTAACGGAGGAGTTCAATCATGCCGCTGAATAAAGACATAAAAAAGGTCCTTGTCATTGGCTCGGGCCCCATTGTTATCGGACAGGCCGCAGAGTTTGACTATGCCGGCGCACAGGCTTGCCGTGTGCTCAAGCAGGCAGGCGTCAATGTGGTGCTGGTCAACTCCAACCCGGCAACGATCATGACCGACAAGGCTCTTGCCGATGAAATATATCTTGAGCCCCTGACGGCTGAAACCGTCAAGAGAATCATCAAGCTGGAAAAGCCGGATTCCATGCTGGCGGGTCTCGGCGGACAGTGCGGACTGACCCTTGCCATGCAGCTGTGGAAAGAGGGCTTCCTGCAGGAAAACGGCGTCAGGCTCATCGGAACCGATGTGGAA
>JAQXMV010000081.1 GCA_029013165.1 Oscillospiraceae bacterium
ATGGTGCCCGTGCCGCAGTAAAGATCCAGCAGGGTTTCGCCGCCGGTGAGACCGGCAAACTCCTTGGCTTTGGCATAAAGAAGCTCGGTGCCCTCGGGATTGACCTGATAAAAGGACAGTGGTGATATGCGAAATCGCAGGCCGCAGAGCTCGTCCTCAATATAATCCCGACCCCAAAGGGTTTTACATTCCTCGCCGAGAATCACATTGGTCTTTTCCCGATTGATGTTTAGTACGATGGATTTGATGTGGTCGTCCGTTGCCGTGAGAAGGGCAATGAGCCTGTCACGGCGCGGTATGGAGGAGCCGTTGATCACCATGCAGACCATGATTTCACCGGTGGCTCTTGCGCGGCGCAGATAGATGTGCCGCAGCAGGCCTTTGCCGGTTTCCTCATCGTAAAAGGTTACGGGATTTTCCGCCGTGTATTGCTTCACGGTGCGGATAATCGGGGCAAACTCGGCGTTTTGCAGCAGACAGTCGTCGCAGGGGACGATGCTGTGGGTGCGGCGGGAATAAAACCCGGTGACGATGCAGCCGTCTTTGCTCAGGGCAACGGGAATCTGTGCCTTGTTGCGGTAGCGTATCGGTTCGTCGATATGCAGAATTTCCTCTGCTTTGATATCAATGCCGCCGATGCGCTGCATGGCGTCATTGACGCTTTGCCGCTTTTCCTCCAGCTCGCTTTCATAGCTGATGTGCCGATAGGCGCAGCCGCCGCAGCGCTGATAAACGGAACAGTCGGCCTCCACACGGTGGGGGGAGGCCTTGAGGATCTTTTTGATTTTGCCCACAGCGTAGTTTTTCTTGACCTTGATGATGTGAACCAGCAGCTCGTCTCCCGGCGCCGCCGCGTCAACGAAAACCGCCATATCACCGAAACGGCCCAAACCACTGCCCTGATTGGTCAGCGTGGTAATCGTGAGCTTGATTTCATCGTTTTTTTTCATGGATATTCTCAGCCTTTCAGTGTGCCTTTTTCTGCCTTTTCCAGTTCGATACATACGGTCAGGCCGCCGTATTGTGAGGTGCGGGCATAGATTTTTCCGCCGTGGCTTTCGATGATTTCACGGCAGATGGAAAGGCCCAAACCCGCAACCTTTCTGCCCTCGTCGGAGGTGTAAAGGGGTTCAAAGATCAGCTCGAGCTTTTCCGGATCCACACCCTCACCGCTGTCGCTGATGTCGAAATACACCTTTTCCTTGTCGCAGTGCATATCCACATCAATGAGTCGGATATTGCCCTTGAAGTGCTTGAGGGAATTGGCAAAGATATTGCCGAAGACCCGGTTGAGTTTTTGCTTGTCTGCCATAAATACGGCAGAGCCGGCTTCGTTGCGGACCGTCAGTTTCACGCCGGCATTTTCCAGCTCATCGGCATAGTCTCTGATGATGAAGTCCCGGAGCTGAGAAGTGGTGATCGATGTTTTTCTCAGCTTTTGTGCGATATTCAGGCTGAGATATTCGTCAAATTCATCTACCAGCTCCTGGATTTCCAGACTCTTGTCATAAACGGTGTCGATATATTTTTTCTTTCTTTCAGGGCTGATGCTGTCTTTCTTCAGCCTTTCGGTGTAGCCCATGATGGAGGTCAGGGGCGTTTTGATGTCGTGGGAAATGGAGGCGATGATGCGCCGCTGATTTTGCTGCTGCCGTTCGAGGTTTTTCGTCATGGAGACGAAACGCCCGTAAACTTCGCCGGCATATCCCTTGATGACGACATCTTTCAGCTTGCCGGTTTTGTCATATTCCTCAATGGCACGGTAAAGGCCCTTGAAGGGCCGGAGCATAATGGTATAGATGGTAAAGATCAAAAGCAGCAGCGCCGAAAGTCCGATGAGAAATTCCATGAAAATGAACTTTACCATTACCCGGATGTCGGTGACATAGTCCCGCAGGAAATAGACCGAGGACTTGATCAGGTAGGCCTCGCCGCCGAATTCAAAGGGGGTCTGCACCTTGACATCAAGGGTTGACCAGGTCTTGCCAATGGATTTGGTCACCACCTGGTTGCTGCTGTTTTCGATGACGATGACCACATCCTCATATTGCTCCACAATGTCCGACCACTGCGCCACGGAGTCCTCCTTGATGAGCTTGGAGATGATCTCGTTGTTGTAGTTCTGCAGGATCTCCATGTCATTATAGGCGGCGTCGGCCACGGCCGTTGTGACCGAGGCATTATAGGAATAGGCAAATGCGACAATAACGCCCATGAATATCAGTATCAGAATCAGATTTGTTTTTCTGCTTTGTCCCATTCTTTTCTCTGCCTTTCCCACTCTTTTCAGCTGACCCGGATAAATTTATAGCCGACGCCCCATACGGTTTTTATGTAAACATTTTCGGGGTCGATCTTGTCACGGATACTTTTGATATTGACGGCTACGGTGCCGATGTCGCCGAACTCCGTATCCCAGACGTGGCTGAAGATCTGCTCTCTGGTCAGAACCTTGCCGGCATTCTCCATCAGATATTCCAGAAGCTGAAACTCTCTGGTGGACAGGGAAACGGCCTCGCCTTTTTTATAGACCTCAAAGGAGTCGGGGTGTATTTCGATGTCTCCGACCTTGATGATGCCGCCGGCGATTTCCTTGCTGCCTCTTAATTCCCTGCGCAGATGAGCCTTGACTCTGGCCAAAAACTCCTCCACCACAAAGGGCTTGGAAATATAGTCGTCAGCGCCGGACTCAAAGCCCAGAACGGCGTCGACGGTTTTTCCTTTGGCCGAGACGAAAATAATCGGACAGCTCACGGTGTCCCGGATAATCTTGCACAGATCAATGCCTGAAATTTCCGGCATCATGATGTCAAGGGTGATCAGAGAAATGCGCTCTGCGTTCTGTGCGATATATTCATAGGCGCTTTTTCCGTCAGTTTTCACAACGGTTTCAAAGCCCTCGTCTTCCAGTGCGTCGGAGATGAGATTAGCTATGGAAGCGTCGTCGTCGACGATCAGTATTTTACTCATATTGTTTCACCTTTCCTTGAATGTAAAATTTCACATCCTAATCATAATACAAAATCCGGGAAAAATAAAGTACCGACGCACAATTTTTAATATGTTTAATTATTGGCAACGATTGTGGCACAGGGAATAAAAAGTGAAAATTAAGATAATCTTAAGGATTTATGACCTATTTTTGTGTTATAATCAACGGGAGAAAGAGAAAATGAGGAGTGCAGAAGAATTGAGAATCATTGTTGTAGACGATGAAAAGGAGATCGCTGACCTGATAGAGCTATATTTGAAAAATGACGGCTACGAGGTCGTGAAATGTCTTGGCGGCGCCGAAGCGCTCAAGCATATCCGGGAGGAAAAATTTGATCTTGCCATTCTGGATGTGATGCTGCCGGAGGTCGACGGCTTTACTCTGTGCAGTGAGATCCGGAAAGAACACAACTATCCCGTCATTATGCTCACGGCGAGAACGGCGGATTCCGATAAGATCTCCGGTCTGGTTCTCGGTGCCGACGACTATGTCACCAAGCCCTTTAATCCGCTGGAGTTGACAGCCCGGGTCAAGGCTCAGCTTCGCCGTTTTTACCGCTATAACAGTCCGGCCGAGGAGGAGGGCATCATCGAGATCTCTGGCCTTGAGGTGGACGAAAGAACCCACACCTGCCGCCTTTACGGCCGTGAGCTGGATCTGACGCCGACGGAATTCGGCATTGTCAGCATCCTGTGCAAAAACGCCGGCAAGGTGGTTACCACCCGTGAGCTTTTTGAAAGTGTGTGGGGGGAAAAATATCTTGACAGCAGTAACACCGTTATGGTACATATAAGGAGAATCCGGGAAAAAATGCACGAGAAGTCGAAAGATCCCAAGTTCATCAAGACTGTGTGGGGAGTTGGATACAAGATTGAAAAAAACAACTAAAAAACAATCGTCAAAAAAAGCGAAAGTCCGAAACAAAAAAAGACAGACGAAAAATATCGCCCTGAGGATTACGGCAGATTTCCTTCGGTATAATCTCATTTGCCTTGTGGTGATAGTGTTGGGATATATTATCCTATATCAGTATGCGCTGAATTCTTCAGATGCCTTTCGCGAAAAAATCAGCTATCAGTTAATTGCCGTATTCGGCGAAACATTAGGCGGCTTTTTCTATTCAAACAGCGTGTTTTTGGTTCTTGCCCTTTTCGCGGCCGTGTTTCTCTTCAACTGCCTTGCCTATTCCATACTTACGCTCTCTCTTTTCAATAAAACTTACAGCAGTCTCACGACCTTTCTGGACAGCGACGCGGAATTTATATCCTTTCCGAAAAGCTACAGCGATGTGGAGATTAAGCTCCGGGACATCAAGCTGGGCATTCTTTCAGAGAGACAGCTGGCGGCAGAATCCGAAAACCGGAAAAATGATCTGGTGATGTATCTCGCCCACGACCTGAAAACGCCGCTGACCTCGGTTATCGGTTATCTGACGCTTTTGCAGGAATGTCCTGAGCTTCCCATCGAGCAGCGGGCCAAGTTTACGGATATCGCCCTGAACAAGGCCTACCGTCTGGAACAGCTCATCACGGAATTTTTTGAGATCACGCGCTTTAATATCAATAAGGTTACCCTGGAGAAAAACAGAATTGATCTCGGCATGATGCTCCAGCAGATCACCGAAGAATTTTATCCCATGCTCAGCGATAAGGGCTTGACGGTGGAAATTGATCTGATTGAGCGAATCCTGATGTTTGCCGACGCGGACAAGATTGCAAGAGTCTTTGACAATCTGCTGAAAAATGCCGTGAATTATTCCTACGAAAACACGGTCATCAGGATCGGTGCCAGAATCAGAGGCAGTAAGGTGATCATCAAATTCCGCAACCGCTGCGATGAAATCCCCGAAGAAAAGCTCAAAAGGCTTTTCGACAAGTTCTACAGAATCGACGCTTCCCGCGGCAGTGAAACCGGAGGCTCGGGATTGGGTCTTGCCATTGCCAAGCAGATCATCGAACTGCACGGCGGCACCATAAGTGCCAAGAGTACGACGGACTATACGGATTTTACCGTGATTCTGCCCTTTATCAGCGCAGAGGATATCCCTGATGAGCAGATGGATTTCTGACGGGAAATAAAATATTTAATTTTCAGTAATGACAGAAAAATCGCATAAAAAATTCAGTCTCAGACCAAGGGAAAGAGACTGAATTTTTTTATGAATCATAGGCTCTGTTTTGATAAGTCCTGCAGTTTTTTTCGGATCGCCTCAGGGGCTTCTGCCGGATCGTCTATGGCTTCGACGGCGCTTTCCATGGGACAGAATCCCGTGCCGCTGCGGTTGATGATTTTTTCGGCAAGAATGTCATAGGTAAAAGCAACACCGTGACTTGACAGCATTTCGGCGGCACCGCGGCTGATTACCGTAGCGTGAAGCGCTTTGATTTTCAGCAGAACATACAGCATGGCGGCGGCTTTGCCCACCACCTTGTCGGCGGCAGAAAAGCCGCGCAGCGATTTTCCGCTGTCATAAAGACTCAGCAGTGGCTTGATGCCCCGTTCTTTCGAGGTGATGATCTCGTCACCGCAGAGGAGAACCAGGGTATCGTTTTCTTCTGTCAGCAGTTCCTTTGCTTTCTGCAGATCATTCATGGTTGGCGCTTCTTTCGATGCTGTAAAGGATCAGGGGGATCAGTGACCACTGAAGCACTAAACCGAACAGTCCCTTGACACTGCTCATCCAGATGGTGCTGACAGCTATGGCACTGTTGAAAGCATAAACGCTCAGTAACACAGCGGCGGCTCTGATCAGTCTGCCGCCGAGCTGGATGGTAAGCAGCTTGGGGAAAGAGGGCATTTTGCTGTTTTTCATCAGTCCGGCCAGCAGACCGTAAGCGCAGAGCTCCGTCATCATGATCGGAAGCATCAGGGCAGTGGGCATGCCGGAAAGGGCGAAGCTCACCGCCGGAGCCAGCAGACCGCTGACGGCGCCGGCAACGGGTCCGGCCATCATGCCCACCAGAATAACAGGCAGATGCATGGGTAAAAATACTTCTCCCACGGCAGTGCCCAGGCCGGAAACGGCGCCGATGAAATGGAAAATCTGAGGCAGAATAACGGCGGCGACGACGGCAATCAGGGCGGCGACTGTCTGTGCCTTGAGGGAAAGGGCAGGTGATTTATGAGATAAGGTTCTTGTGTTCATGTCGGTGTCTCCTTTGGTGTGATTTTGTGCAGTGAGCACTTTTTTCTTTTATATTACAGCAAAAGACAGGCAAAGTCAATATGAATGACGGTGTCTGCCAAAAAAGCCGTCAGGTCTTTTAAGCAGAAAATACACATATTAATATACATGGAAAAAAGGAGGCAAAGGATATGGTAATGCACTTGAACAAATGGAAGCTCCTGGGCTGGTCGGCCGGCTTTCTTTTGATTTTTTCCGGGATTGTGGCGGCTGTGTTTTTCGCCTTTGCCCGGGAAGAGAGTGAAAAAACCTATATCAAGTGGGCAGAGCTCAATGTCAGTCTGGCGGCCATGGAGGACGCCATGGAGCTGGACATCAGCACTTATGACAAGCTCTATCATATCAGTTGGATTGATACGCTCTCTTATCTCGCCTGCAAAAACGGGAACAACTGGCAGAGTTACCGAAAAAAAGACATCACCGCCATGCTGGAAAAGCTGGGAGATCTCTATACCGTCGATGATCTCATGCAGGGGAATAAGTATTATGCCTATTATAAGCAGGCTTTCGGCGCCGCCCTCGGCGGCATTCTGGGCTGTTATGAGAAGCAGGCACCCGACGGAAACGGCGGCAAGAAGATCGTTTCGGGATATGGAATCGTAGCCTACAGTCCCATTGCCGAGGGTTTCAGCTACAGCCATTATGACGACTTCGGAAATTCCCGCAGCTACGGCTACCGACGCAGGCACTTAGGCAATGATCTGATGGGAAATGTCGGCACGCCCATCGTCAGCGTCGAGGGCGGAAGAGTGGAGTGTATCGGCTGGAATCAATACGGCGGCTGGCGGCTGGGAATCCGGAGCTTCGACGGAAAGCGATCCTATTATTATGCCCATCTGCGCAAGGACAGTCCCTATGCCGAGGGCATCGAGCTGGGTTCTCTGGTCAAGGCCGGTCAGGTGATCGGCTATTTGGGCATGACGGGATATTCCACAAAAAGCAATGTCAACGGCATGAATGTGCCGCACCTGCATTTCGGACTTCAGCTGATCTTTGACGAGAGTCAGAAAGAGGGCGTCAACCAGATCTGGCTGGATGTCTATTCCCTTGTCAAGCTTCTTTCCCGTAACCGCGCCACGGTGGTCCGAGATGAAAAGACGAAGCAGTACAGTCGGAAATATGACATCATCGTCGATTCTTATCCGCCGGAACTTCAAAAATTTTATGACGGTGATTGACATTTGACTTTCTCAGGTATTATAATCACTATGTATTTGTATGTGAAAAAAATCGGGAGGGCTTTGCCCTCCTTGCGGGAGAGCAGAGAGAAATGGACGAAAGATACCTGGAGAAAGTCCTGTCTCTGGCCCTGGATCTCGGCAAAAGCATGGTCAAATGCGGAGCAGAGATCAACCGGGTCGAGGAGACAGTGCTGAGAATTGCCTATGCCTATAAAATCGAAAAGACCGAGGTTTTTTCGATTGTTTCCATGATACAGGCCACGGTGATCGACTCCGAAAACCACACCCACACCCAGATGAGAAGAATCTATTCCTACAGCACGAATTTCGGCAGGCTGGAGAAGCTCAACGCTCTCTCGAGAAAGATCTGCGCCGAAACGCCCGATCTGGATCTTGCACGGGAAGAGCTGGAGAAAATATGCCGCGACGGCAAAAAGTTTGACGGAAAGGTCTGCCTCGGCTATATGCTGGCCGCCGCTGCCTTTACCTTTTTCTTCGGCGGAAATCTTTGGGATTCGGCCGCCGCCGCACCGATTGCTGCGGTGATTTACCTGATGCAGACCTACATCAAGGCAAGCGGCATGAGCCGCCTTTTATTCACGGCGCTGACCTCGGCGGTTTCCGGCTCTCTGGCCATGCTCTTCGTTCACATCGGTTTCGGCTCTCATGCCGATATGATCATGATTGGAGATATCATGCTGCTGATACCGGGTCTGATGCTCATCAACTCCGTGCGGGAAATGCTCTGCGGCGACCTGATGAGCGGACTGCTGCGGCTGCTGGAATCTGTCATTCTCGCCATGTCCATCGCCTGCGGCTATGCGATTCCCATTGTGGCGTCAGGAATATTCGGTTAAGGAGGGAAAGGAAATGGATTTGAAACAGGCTTTGATCATCATTATTTCCGGTATGCTGGGAACTGTCGGCTTTTCCGTCCTCTTTCGTTCCGATAAGCACAGGATCATCTGCAACGCTGTCGGCGGTGCGCTGACCTGTGTTGTCTATGTGATTTGCTGTCGGTATTTCGATCACCTTTTTGCCCAGAACTTTTTCCCTGCGGTTTTTGCAACGGCTTATGCGGAGATTATGGCAAGAATCATGCAGGCGCCGGCCACCCCCATTCTGGCCTGCTCCATTATTCCGCTGGTTCCCGGCGGAAAGCTCTATTACACCACCTATTATTTCGTCATGAGCCAAATGGACAGTTTTGACGCCAGCCTTTCCGACACGCTGAAGATTTCGGCAGGTCTTGCCGTGGGAATCATCTGTATTTCCGTGGTGGTTCATGAAATCACACGACACAAATTTAAGCAGATACTTGATGTGGAATAAAAGAACAAAGGAGAAAAGAAAAAATGACCAGACAGGAAAATCTGAATGCACTGAAAAAATATAACAAGGAGCCTTTTCACATTCTGCACGCGCTGACGGTGGAGGGTGTGATGCGGTGGTTTGCCGATGAACTGGGCTACGGCGATGAGGCAGACTATTGGGCAAGTGTGGGACTGCTCCACGACATTGACTTTGAGCTCTATCCCGAGCAGCACTGCCAAAAGGCTGTGGAGCTGCTGAAAAACGAGGGTTACGGCGACGAGCTGATTCATGCCGTCTGCTCCCACGGTTACGGAATCTGCAGTGACGAGGAGCCGACTCATGAAATGGAAAAGGTGCTTTTCGCCTGCGATGAGCTGACAGGTCTCATCGGCGCGGCGGCTCGCATGAGGCCCTCTAAAAGCGTCATGGATATGGAGGTTTCCAGCTTGAAAAAGAAATTCAAGGACAAGCGTTTTGCCGCCGGTTGCTCCCGTGAGGTGATTCTGCGCGGCGCCGAGATGCTCGGCTGGACGCCGGAGGAGCTTTTTGAAAAGACGATTTTGGCCATGCGTTCCTGTGAAAGTGAGATCAATCAGGAGATGGCAAGCATTTGAAGAAAGGTGAGAAAATATGAAAGCAAAAGAAAAAATCATGAAGGTGGCCGGGAAAATTTTTGATCGGCTCAATTCTCTCTCCCAGACGGAGACAGGACGCACCAAGGCCGAGAAAACCGTCACCCAGGGTATGCCGGAGTTTCTGCGCGCCGTGGCCGCGGACGGAGCTGTTCTACTGAAAAACGACGGAACGCTGCCGCTGAAAAGAGGTAGCCGGGTTTCGGTTTTCGGCAGGGTACAGATAGATTGGTTCTTCACGGGCTACGGTTCCGGCGGCGATGTCAATAAGCCCTACAGCGTCAACCTCGTTGAGGGCATCAGAAACTGTAGGGATCTCAGCCTGAATGAGGATCTGGCGAAGATCTATGGCGACTGGTGCGAGTCCCATCCCGTGGAACACGGTATATGGGGACACTGGCCGCGCTGTTACCCGGAAATGCCCCTGGACAGACAAATTGTCAGTCAGATGGCCGGGCAATCCGATGTGGCCGTGGCGGTGATCGGTCGCTCCAGCGGTGAGGACAGAGAAAACACCCTGGAAAAGGGCAGTTATTACATAACCGACGAAGAACTGGCCATGCTCGACACGGTCACGGCGGCTTTCCCGAAAACGGTGCTGCTGCTGAATATCGGCGCGGTGATTGATCTTTCCTGGCTGGTGCGCTACGGGGACAAGATCGGCGCCGTGATGATCCTGTGGCAGGGCGGTATGGAAAGCGGCAACGCCGCCGCTGATCTGCTCAGCGGCGCCGTTTCCCCCTCGGGTAAGCTGACGGATACCATTGTGAAAAAATATGACAGCTATCCCTGCGCCGCGGATTTCGGCGGCAAGGATTTCAACAACTACACCGAGGATATTTATGTGGGCTACCGGTATTTTGAGACCTTTGACCGGGACGCCGTGCTGTATCCTTTTGGCTACGGCCTGAGCTACAGCGACTTTTCCGCCGAGCTTCTCAGCGCGGAAAAGTCTGAGGAGGGCTTCGTTTTCCGGTGCCGTGTGACCAATACCGGCGGAAAATACTGCGGAAAATATGCTCCTCAGCTCTATGTGGAAAAGCCCTGCGGTCTTTTGGGCGCGCCGCGCCGGGAACTGGTGGCTTTCGGGAAAACAGGTCTGCTGGCGCCCGGACAGAGTCAGGAACTGACGCTGAGTCTTTCTCTGCGAGAGCTTGCCTGCTATGATGACAGCGGCGTCACCGGACACAAATCCGCTTATGTTCTGCAGCCGGGAGAATACCGTTTCGCATTGGGCGACAATGTCCGCGACGCGAAGACTGTCTGGAGCTGGACCAATGAAGAGCTCCTTTGTCTGCAACAGCTTCGCTCTGCCGGTGCTCCGCGGCAGGATTTGTCTGTTCTTGCGGCGGAAAAAGACGGGGATAATTATGTTCGTTCCCGGAGAACTGCACCGAAAAGAGACTATAATCTTCGTGATATCATTCTGGAAAATCTGCCGCCGGAGCTGCCGATGACCGGCGACAGAGGATATCAGCTCTGCGATGTGAAAGAGGGCAAAGTCACCATGGAGGACTTCGTTTCTCAGCTGAGCCTCGAGGAACTGGAAGCCATCAGCCGCGGTGACTACACCATGGACAGCCCGCTGGGCGCCAAGGGAAATGCCGGTTGTTTCGGCGGTGTGCTGCCGTCGCTCCGGGCAAAGGGCGTGCCTGCCGTCACCACGACGGACGGCCCCTCGGGCATCCGGTTGGCCGCCTGCTGTTCCCTCATGCCCATCGGCACGCTGCTTGCCTGCACCTTTGACACGGAGCTTGTGGAAAGGCTGATGAAAAGAGAGGGCGAAGAAATGGCCGCCAAGGGCAGTGATGTCCTCCTGGCACCCGGCATGAATATTCACCGTTCCCCTCTGTGCGGAAGAAACTTTGAATATTTCTCCGAAGATCCTCTCCTCAGCGGCAGGATCGCCGCGGCCTATGTCCGCGGCATTCAGGCTTCGGGTCGTTCTGCCTGCCCGAAGCACTTCGCCTGCAACAATCAGGAATATAACCGTATCCATAACGATTCACGGCTGTCGGAGCGCGCTCTGAGAGAGATTTATCTCAGAGGCTTCGAGATCTGCGTTCGGGAGGCCAAGCCGAAAAACATCATGACCTCCTATAACCTCATTAACGGCGTGTGGGGACACTATAACTATGAGCTGTGTACCATGATTCTCCGGGAGGAGTGGGGCTATGAGGGCAATGTCATGACCGACTGGTGGATGAGAAAATCCAAAAGTCAGGAATTTCCTGCCATCCGGGATCAGGCCTACCGCGTCAGGGCACAGGTCGATGTCTTCATGCCCGGCGCCAAGCGCATGATCCGAAAGAAAAAGCCTGACGGAACGCTTCTGGAGACCTTGAATCAAAAAGACGGTATCACCCTCGGCGAGCTGCAAAGGGGCGCCATGAATGTGCTGCGCTTCGTGATGAATTCCTCGGCGATGAAGTGATTTTCGCCACACCTTTGCGGAAAATGTTGACTTTTTTGTGAGAATATGCTATTATATAAGGACAGTAAATATAAAGGAGAGTATAAACATGAAAAAAGTGATCTCATTTCTTCTTGTTGCTATTATGGCAATAACAATTGTCACACCCCCCCCCGCGTTTGCGGCTGACGATATTGATTTTAATACCTATCGGTCACAAGTTCCGATAATCAATATTTACGGCGACGGTGAGCCGATCTATAACGCTGAGGGAGAGAAAATCTTCCACTTTTCCGAGATGTTTTCTATGCTCACCGACCGCGAAGAGGGCAACACTAAGGAGGCACTCATTGATGTGCTTTCCAAGTTCCTCATTCAGGGCATTGCCTTTGACAACTGGGATCCCTACTATGAGGCACTGGAAAAGGAAATCGGCGACCTTTTCGCCGAGTGCCGCCTGGATAACAACGGCGAAAAGCATGACGGCTCCGATGTATCTCAGGAAAGAAGAAAACTCATGGCTGAGGCTGTGAAAAAGGACTATAAACAGATCTATGGTTACTATCCCTGCTATCAGTATAATTTCTGGTATGACTGGCGACTGGATCCCATGGCAACTGCTGATGAGTTCAACGCTTATATTCAGGCTATCAAGGAAACCACCGGCGCCGAAAAGGTTGCCATTTATTCCAAGTGCCTGGGCACCTCGGTGGTCATGGCCTATATTGCCAAATACGGCCTTGACGATATTCACGGTATCAGCATAGATTCCAGCGTTTCCAACGGTGCCGAGATTCTCAGCGAGCCCATCAGCGGCAAATTCACCATCGACGGTAACGCCATTAATCGCTTTATGATGGATATGGACAGCCTTGAAATGGCGAGCATTGATTCTTTCATCAATGACAGCATTGATCTTGCCGTCAAAAGCGGTGCTCTTGACGCCATTGTCGGTGTGGTGAAGGAGGAACTCTATGCCAAGGTGCTTCAGGGCGTGACCTCAGCTCTTGCCCTTTCCACTTTCTACACATGGCCCAACTATTGGTCCTGTGTTGCCTCAGAGGATTATGAGCAGGCCAAGGCTCTTGTTTTCGGTGATGAGGGCAGTGCCAAGCGTACGGAATATGCCGGTCTGATTGCGAAGCTGGACAATTATGACGAGCAGGTTCGTCAGCGCTCCGATGAGCTCATGAGAAGCATCAAGGAGCAGGGCGCGAATATCGTTATTCTTTCCAAGTACGGTTATCAGCTTGTTCCCATCTGTCAGTCGAGAAATGAGGTGGCCGACCAGTTCGTCACCGTCAAGAGATCCTCTTACGGCGCCACCACGGGTACGGTTTATCAGACTCTTTCCAAGGAATACATCGCAGCCGCCAAGGCCGAGGGCAGAGAGAAGTATATTTCTCCCGATAAGCTCATTGACGCCTCCACCTGTATGTATCCCGATTATACATGGTTCCTCAAGGGCGCTTCCCATTCGTCATATTCGGTTTTCCAGGATCGACTGCTCTATCTCGGCGCTACAGCACCGAGGCAGGTCACCATTGATGACTTTGATTGGACGCAGTTTGTTGTCTATGATATAAAGGGTGATCTTTATGATGTGAATTCATTCTCCCCTATGACCGAGGACAACTGCCACACCGAGGCATGGGACGCCAATGAGAATCTGGACAAGGTGGAAAATAAATATGAAAGACTCTTTGTTTTCCTCTATTCTCTGATTTCATGGCTGATCAGCCTGTTTCAGAAGATAGGTTCTGCACAATAAAAATGGATATTCTCCCGGGTGATTCTGCCGAACACCCGGGATCTTTCTGTGTTGCGCAGGAGCGTGACCGATTCTGTCAAAAAAATCGATGAGGCATCATGAAAAGCGACATTTATTGAAATCTTTTCAGTCATAAGTCTTGCATTTGCTTCGGATAATTGTTACAATATAGATTAGATTATTTGTTAGGAGCTGACTATATGAGTCAGGGTACTGTTCATTATAAGCCCACCTTTATGAATATTCCCGAAGAAAAGCGCCAGAAGATTCTCTCTGTAGCCGTCACGGAATTTGCCAATCACGGCTTCGAGAATGCAAATATTAATACCATTGCCAAAAAGGCCGGCGTCAGTGTCGGATCCCTTTATAAATATTTCGATAATAAGACCGATCTTTTTCTCACCAGTGTCAATTTCGGTATCGCCAGCCTGGAAATGATCCTTGATTCCGTCGTTAATTCTGACGACGATGTCATGGGCAAGCTGGAAAGGCTGATCCGGATCGCCATCGAATTTTCCAGAACCAACAGCGAACTGATCAAGCTCTATAATGAATTCACCGGTGAGGGAAATGCGGAGCTGGCAAAGAAAATCGCAGGGGACATGGAGAGCATCACCTCCAATGCCTACAAAAAGGCGATCATCGAGGGTCAGGTGGCCGGAGAGATCCGCACGGATATTGATCCGGGCATGGCGGCTTTCCTGGTGGACAGCCTGCTGATGAACATTCAGTTTTCCTATGCCTGTGATTATTACTGCGAAAGATATCGCATTTATGCCGGGGAGGATATCTTCCTCAAGGACGAATTTGCCATAGAAAACATACTGCGCTTTATCAAAGCCGCACTGAAAATGGAGAAATAAAAAATCCTGAAAGGATGTTAATTTATGAAATACGCACTCGCCTATGACATCGGTACAACAGGCGTCAAAACCTGTCTGTTTGAAATTGACGAAACCATTCGCCTCATCGCTGACGCGATCGAGGGCTATGAGCTTTATGTGCTGCCTGACGGCGGCGCGGAGCAGGACCCTGACGAATGGTGGTCAGCCATGTGCAAGACCACAAAGGAGCTGCTGGAAAAATCCGGAATTGCACCGGAAAAAATCGACGGCATATCTTTCTGCTCCCAGATGCAGGGTCTGGTTCTCGTTGACAAAGAGGGACTTCCCGTCAGACGCGCCATGAGTTACATGGATCAGAGAGCCAGAAAAGAGCTCAAGGAGCTCATGGCCTTCGGCCCTCAGATCGCCGGTGCTAACATCGGAAAGCTCCTGGTTTGTCTGCAAAAGACCGGTGCTGTAGCTGCCAGTGTCAAAGACCCGGTGTATAAGTATAACTGGGTCAGAAACAACGAGCCGGAGGTTTTTGCCAAAACCCATAAGTGGCTCGATGTCAAGGAAGCCCTTATCGCCAGAATGACAGGGGAATTCATCATGACAGAGGATTCTGCCTTTGCCACACTGCTTTATGATATCCATAAGAAAGCCTGGAGCCCTGAGGTCTGCAAGCTGCTTCATGTCAACACCGATCATCTGGCCAGGATCATCAAGTGCACCGACAAGGTCGGCGGTCTGACCGCCAAGGCGGCAGCTGAGCTGGGTCTCAAGGAGGGCACCATGGTCTTCGGCGGCGGCGGAGACGCCTCTCTCATCGGCGTGGGAGCCGGTTCCGTCAAGCTCCATGATACCCATGTTTATATGGGCACCTCCGGTTGGGTATCCACCGTTGTGGACAAGAGCATGGTCGACACCTCGGCCATGATCGCCGCCATCGTCGGCGCTCATCCCAAGTATTATAACTACTTCGCCGAGCTGGAAACCGCCGGCAAATGTCTGGAATGGGTCAAAAATCATCTTGCCCTTGATGAGATTGGTATTTACCTGAAAAAAACCCATGTGGCCGAGGATATGGAAAGCGAATACACCAACCTTTATCAGTATCTTTCCTCGGTTATCGAGCAGGTTCCTGCCGGCAGCAACGGCGTGCTCTTCACTCCGTGGCTTCACGGCAACCGCTGTCCCTTTGAGGATCCCAATTCCAGAGGCGTATTCTTTAATCTCAGCATCGAAACCGGCAAATCCGAGATGATCCGTGCCGTTGTCGAGGGTGTGTGCCTGCACATGAGATGGCTGCTGGAAACCCATGAAAAGAAAACCGAGACATCGGAGGTTATCCGTTTTGTCGGCGGCGGCGCGCTGAATGATTCCACCAGTCAGATTCTGGCAGACTGTCTGGGCAGAAAGGTCGAGACCGTGGCCAGTCCGCAGAATGTCGGCTCCGTCGGTGCCGCTGTGGTGATCGCTGTTGGTCTTGGTATTATCGACAGCATTGATGACGCAGGCAAGCTGGTTACCGCCGAAAAGAGCTTTACGCCTAATGCCGCAAACAAGGCGGTCTATGACAAGAACTTTGAGGCCTATAAGCAGATGTATGCTTCCAACAAGAAGATTTTTAAAATGCTCAACGGCTGAAAAACTACATAATAATGCCGCAGACGGGAGGTCTTCCTGCCTGCGGCAATTTTTTATTGATAAAGATTCGGCAGTGTACAGCCGTTGATGTCATACCGGGAGCCGGTGAGAATATGGCTGACACATTCGCCGAGACTGCGTGTAAAGGCACAGTCCTTGATTTTCACCGGGATGGCCATGAAATCCATCACAGCGCGGTAATAGGAACTGCCTTTCTCATGGCGAACCTTGCCGCCGTCCAGGGCCGAGAGGAAGATCTCATAGGCAAAGTCCATGACTTTTTTGTCGCGGAATTCCTCCATGAGCGCTTTGTTGAAAAATCTTCCGAAGCCCAGCAGCTTCAGCTTTTTATATCCCTCTCCGACGGTCACGCCGCGGACATATTTGACCATGGGACGGGCAATGATATAAAGCAGAGACGCCTTGTCCTCCGGTACGCCCAGGGCAGTCAGCCGCTCGGTGAAATCCGTTTTGCCGCTGATGGCCGCCGCCAGAATGTTATCCACAAGTCCCAGAGAGTGTTGGCGGACATAATCGAGGGTGTCATAGGTTTTGCCCTGATAAGTGAATTTTCCGGGATGATCGGTTCTGATTTTTACGCCTTCCTCGCTGACGGTGACATTGACCATGGGGGAAGGATAACCGCAGAGGGAGCCGACATTGACCTCGAAAAGGGGATTGCCTTTTTTTGAAGTGAAGCACTCAATGCTCTGGAGATGAGAGTGGCCGACAAACATATAGCGAAGGCCTGCATCGGCCAGGCGCGAGGCGACTTCCTCCTTGTCACCCACGCAGGTGGTGCCTGCCGTGAGGATGGGATGGACATGATTCATCAGCAGATGATGCTCCATGCCGATGAGAAATTTGCCCTCCTCCCTTGCCTTTTTGATCTGCTCTTCGATCCAGCAGAAGTGATCCTCCTTGAAGCCGGCTCTGCCTTTTCCGTTCTGGTCGTCATTGAGGCAGAGAATCCGCACATTTTCTCCGATGTCGGCGGTGTAGGAGCTGGTACCTAAGTGGGTGAAAAACTCAGACAAGGCCTCTTTCGGGCCGAAATCCTCATAAAAATCACGCAGTTCACCACCGGCCATGACGGGAACATCATGGTAAACGCTGTTCCCCACGAAACGACGGGGATTTTGGTCACAGCACCAGTCATGGGTGGCGGTGAGAAGATAAACGGGCTTGTGCTTTTTCAGTTCATAGAGTTTTTCGCGAAGCTCCTCATGGCATATTCTCTCTCCGTCATTGCTCACATCGCCGAGAATCAGCACCGCTTCGCTGTCGCCGGCGGCGATAGCGGAAAAGGCGGCATCAATGATGCCGCCCGTTTCACCGAGGCACTTTTGGTCGGAGCCGCTGCGAAGCGCATAGGCTCTGCCGTCGGTGCCGAGTGTTTCTGAGTAATAATGTAAATCTGCAATAAAGGTTAGTTTTGTTTCTTTCATGGGTTTCAGCCTTCCTTTGCTTCTGCGGCGGCCAAAGCTCTTCTTTCCTTGATTTCCTCCATCATCTTGCGGTGGCTTTCACCGGTGATGTTATAGAAATGCATGGGAATGAGCATCAGCAGATAGCCGAGAGCCGGAACAAGAGTGGTCATCAGGAAAAGAGCCCAGTTGGTTTTGCTGTCCTGAATCAGAGAACCCTCTGTGTGCTGGACATAACCGGTTTTGCCGAGAATCCACAGACCGAGAGAAGCTGAGAAAGTGTTTTCGATCTTGCCGGTGAAGGACATGATGGAGAGCATGGTGCCTTCAACTCGTGTGCCGCTTTTCCATTCTACATAGTCAACGGTTTCGGCTTCCATTTCCTTTTGCATGAGGTTTTTGAACTCCATGGGAATGGTGGAAAGGCCGGTGAAGAGAATGACGAGAATGGCGGTGAAAAGGGAAACAGCCGTGCCGCTTTCCTTGCCCATGAGTCCGCCGTAGGTGGTCAGGGCGAAAAGTCCGTGAATGACAATGGCTGCGAGACAGCAGACCTGATAGAAGCGTCTGGAGTCCGCTTTTTTACCCAGTTTTTCCACGATTTTCGGCACCAGCAGGCCGGCCAGCAGGAAACCGGGGAATTTGATGACATCAATGAAAACATTGTATTTTCTCTCAAACATCAGGTCGGAAATGAAGTAGAAAGAGACCTGTTCGGGGATTTTGCAGAGAATGAAGAAAATGTTACCCAAAAAGAGCATGAGCAGAGGTCTGTTCTGGAAAAGGAGCTTGAAGCATTCCTTGACCGAGGGGGCGTCCTCCCGGTGTTCGGCTCTTTCGGTGGTATTCTTATAAGTAAAACGGGTCAGGATAATAATACACACAGCGGAGACGATTGCCGAGGTCAGATAGGCCTGGGGTGTGTGGTTATTGAAATAGGGGAGAAGGGCTGCGGCGGCAACGAAAACCTGGGGCAGAGCGCCGATGATTGAACGGAGAATGGAGCTGATGCCGAAGAGCTTGGTTCGTTCAATGCCGTTTGGCGTGATGGAAAAGGCCAGGGCGCCCATGGGAATATCAAAGGCCGTATAGGTGACATCAAGGCCGATGAAAAGCAGGGTGGTGTAGGTGATATTCAGCCATGCGGGCGCGTCGCCGGAGCCGATGAAGAACAGCACCATGACGATGGAAACGAAGATCGGCGCCCATTTGATATAGGGACGCATCTGTCCGTTTTTGGTTCTGGTTTTGTCCACGATGACGCCCATGATGGGATCGTTGATCGCATCGAAAATGCCGCAGAAAAATCGGATTTTGGAGGCTACGCCCATGGGATCCTTCAGATTTTTGAAAAGCACATTCGTCAGGAAAAAGTTGATGTACTTTGAGCTGGTCATGCCGGTATTCATACCTTGAGCACCGCGTCCCATGGCATAGGAGAGGGTTTCTTTCCATGTCAGGTAGGTTTCTTCACCCACATCTTTTTTGACAATTTTTGAGTCGAGAAATTCACTTATCTTTCCCATTCTAAATCTCCTTGAATTCTCATTTTTTCGAGCAATTATGCTCCCCTTTATTTTATAATCACATGTTGAAAATGTCAAGGGGAATGTCGGGTTAATGAGTAATGTTTTTCAGAAATAAAGAAAAAGTTTTCCGGATTTCGTCAAAGATACAAGATGTGTCAAAAAAGAGAATGGGGCGAAAAGAAGAAAATGATCCACATATCAGCAATTAAGAATAATAATTTTACGCAAAACATTTGACCTTTACAGGGAAATATAGTATAATACTATATCAATGTATGATATTGGCATACAAATATTTTTTTAATCCGAAAGGAGATAAATCCAAAATGGATGACCCCGGAAGTATAATCTTCAAACTGGTTCTACTATTTATTCTAATTCTCGTCAACGCGTTCTTTGCCATGAGTGAAATCGCAATCATTTCCCTCAATGACAACATGATCGACAAGCAGGCCGAAGACGGCAACAAAAAAGCCAAGCAGGTGCAGAAGCTCACGGCCAATCCCAGTAATTTTCTTTCCACCATTCAGATCGGCGTAACGCTGGCAGGCTTTTTGACCTCGGCCAGTGCTTCCACCACCTTTGCACAGATTCTCACGGATAAAGTCATGGAGCTTGCGCCGCGTTTGCCTGAGGGCATCGTCAGCGGTGTGTCTGTTGTGATCATCACCGTGATCATGTCCTATTTCTCTCTTGTTCTCGGCGAGCTTGCGCCGAAGCGTATGGCTATGCAGAAGCCGGAGGAAATCGCTTTTAAGGTCGTCGGCATATTGCTGGTGGTGAAAAAGGTCTGCGCCCCCTTTGTCAAGGTGCTCTCGGTTTCCACCAATGCCATTGTCAGGCTTCTGGGCTTTGACCCCAATGCCGATGAAGAGGTGGTCACAGAGGAAGAGATCCGCATGATGGTCGATGTGGGCGAGGAGAAGGGCGTCATCGAAAACATTCAGAAAGAAATGATCAACAACATTTTCGAGTTTGATGATATTGATGTCACGGACATTATGACCCACAGAACGGACATGATAGCCGTGGAGGACAC
This sequence comes from Oscillospiraceae bacterium, assembly GCA_029013165.1. Classification (GTDB taxonomy): domain Bacteria; phylum Bacillota; class Clostridia; order Oscillospirales; family Acutalibacteraceae; genus UBA6857. The sequence continues at coordinate 19,957 of JAQXMV010000081.1, forward strand.
CGACACCCTGGAAGAGCTTGTCAATCTTTCCATCGAACACGGATATTCCCGAATCCCGGTCTATCACGAGGATCAGGATAACATCATCGGCATCGTCTACATCAAGGATCTGCTGAAATATGTTTCTTCGGCTCTGCCGAAAAGCGAAAGTCCGAAAGACTTCATGCGTCCTGCTTATTATGTGCCCTCCAGCAAAAACTGCGGCAAGCTCTTCAGCGAAATGACGGAAAAGCGTGTGCAGATGGCTGTTGTTGTGGATGAATACGGCGGAACCGCCGGCATTGTCACCGTCGAGGATCTGGTGGAGGCCATCGTGGGCAATATCCGGGACGAATATGACGATGAGGAAGAGGAAATCGTGGAAGAAAGCGAAAACCTTTTCACCATTGACGGTACGGCCTATATTGAAGAGGTTAACGAGCTTGTGGGAGACATCATTCCCGAGGGCGACTATGACACCCTCGGCGGCTTCATCATCAGTCTTTTGGGCTTTTTGCCCCAGGACGGCGAGATGAACGAGGTGACCTACGAGAACCTGAAGTTTACCATTCTTAATGTGGAGGAAAGGCGCATCGGCAAGGTGCGCGTTGAGATCACACCCACAGAGGAAAAGAATCAAGAGGAAGAATAATTTTCTCATGAGATGACTGTACCCGGCAGCGTTCGCTGCCGGGTATTTTTGCTGCCGCAAAAAGCAGCCCCGAAGCCAATAGGCTTCGGGGCGGTATTATGTTACGGTATGGTTATGGTGACGGTGTTTGAATGTTTACCATATTGCCATCTCCTGTCAGGCATTTGAGCACTGGGTACAATATACAACTGATAGCTTGTACCTTTTTTCAGGCCCGTTTTTGTGAAAGTATTGTCGGTGACGCTTGTATATCGGCGAAAAGAACCGTAATCGTCTTTTGTATAATATATATCATAACATTCGGCTCCGGGAACCTTATCCCATGTCATGGTGTAGCCGCCCTCAAAGGTGGTGATTTCCAGTTTGGGTATATAGGCCAGATCCACGATGGTGCGTGATATGAATTTATTCCAGCGAAGATCATTGCCGTCTTTCATAATAGGCCTGACGGCAAAGCGGTACTTTTCTCCCAGCTTCACATTGTCCGTGTAACGGTAGCTTGTCTTTTTCGTGAAGTCGACAATTATTTTCCATTCGCCTTTGTTGAAGTCCCACTTATAAATGCGATAATAATCGGCGTCGCCCTCCCATGTCAAATGGATATATCTTGCGGCATTGGGATTGTGCAGATCGTCAGAATGTACCTTTAGATTGAAAAGGATAATTTCGCTTGGGATACCTATGGTTGTTTCGACTGCGTTGCTAAAGGCCCCATATTGGTATTTTCCTTTGGTGACTTCTCCGTAGGGTCTGATTTGGAGATAATAGGTCTGATCCTTTTTGAGTCCGGTTTTGGTGAAAGTGGTTCCCTTGACATTTTTATAGAATTTGTATTGACCGTTTTTTGTTGTGCTATACCAGATCTGATAGCCCTGAGCACCCTGAACTTCATCCCAAGTCAGTTGATAGCCGTCATGAAGAGGTTTTACTTGTATAAAAGGAGGATCCAAATGCAAATAAGTTGCCACAGTGTAGTCTGCTAAACTGATGTCATTAGCGATCTGGTTATAGGGACGAACGGCGAATCTGTATTTCTGTCCGGACACAAGCTTACACTTATAATCATAATACTTTTCTTTGCCTGACAAGCCGATGACACTCCATTTTTTAGCACCGTAGTCCCACATGTAAATGAGGTAATAATCTGCATCACCCTCCCAGGAAAGGTAAAAGTAAATATCACTACCACCATAACGACGTTCCTCAATAGTTATGTTCTCGACTTTTTCGGGTACCGGTGTGTTACCGGGAATAGGCAAATTTGCCTTGCCGTCATAATATGCCTTTGTGAGAGATTTGCATCCGCTGAAGACATTTTTTCCTATTTTCGTCACAGAATCGGGCAGGATAAAATTCTTCAGAGACTCACAGCAATAAAATGCTTCGTTTCCTATGGTGGTCAGTGTTTCCGGAAGAATAATGGTTTCAAGATTGTGTAAATTACGAAATGTTCCATAGATTTCGGTAAATCCGTCTTTGATGATAATATGTTTGATTGTGTCAGGTTCTATTCCGATACCGGTGAAATAATACATCTCACTTGAACTTGCGTAGTCAATCAAGTAACGCGGCAAAATTTTGGTTTTTTCATTGCCGGGAGCCAGTATGAGCACACCGGTGTCAGCATCAAAGGAATAGCGGTAAATGCCGGAGTACTTTCCGTTGACGAGATACGGCGCGTCTTCAGGAGCTTCATCTTGACAAAAGTAGAAAGACTCCTCGTATCTATGTCCTGTAAATCCCGCGCCGGCAGAAAAAGACAACGCGCACACGGATACTGTCATTAGCAGTAAAACCAAAAATAGATTTCTAATTTTTTTCATAGAGTTGACCTCCTTGCCGAAATGGTTCCATTCCGTTCTTTTTCCATATTTTACCACCCTTATTTGAAATCTGTGTGTGCAAATATGGATATAAATTGTTAATTTTCTGATCACAAAAAAAGTCCGGCTTGCCGGGCAAAATTCCCCTCGGCTCCGACGAGGGGTCATGGGAGAAAAGAAAAAATCCCCGATCTTTTCAGATGGGGATTCTTTTGATCAGTCAATTTCAACTGAGATCTTAGCGTCGTTTCTGTTTGCAGTTGCACGCATTACAGTTCTGATAGCCTTTGCAATTCTGCCCTGCTTACCAATAACTCTACCCATATCATCCTGAGCAACATGAAGGTGATATACAATTATACCCTCATCGTTAATGTCGTCAACTTCAACAGTCACTTTGTCCGGCTCATTCACCAAACCGCTGGCAATTGATATAAGTAAATCTTTCAAAGTGCGTTCCTCCAGAGATTATTTAATGATATCGCACTTTTTGAGAAGAACCTTGACTGTGTCTGTGGGCTGAGCGCCGTTGGCGATCCACTTCTGTGCCTTCTCAGCGTCGATCTTGATTTCTGAGGGCTCGGTCATGGGATTGTAGTAGCCGATCTCTTCGATGAAACGACCGTCACGGGGATATCTTGAGTCTGCTACAACCACACGGTAGAAAGGAGCCTTCTTGGCACCCATACGACGAAGTCTGATTTTTACTGCCATTTTTGTTACCTCCAATATAAATAATATTTGTATTATTAACACGCCTTTTCGGCTGTGCCATAAACGGAATTGATTTTTTACAGTCCGAAACCGCCCATGCCGCCCATGCCGTTCATACCGCCGGGACCCATCATGCCGGACATATTTCTCATGCGCTTGCGCATTTTTTTGCTGTTTTTGCCGCTGAACTGCTTGAACATTTTCTGCATTTGTCTGTATTGGCTCAGGAGCTTATTGACATCCTCAACCTGCATACCGGCACCCGCCGCGATACGGCGCTTGCGGGAGGGATTGATGATGTCCGGCTTTTCTCTTTCTTTCGGCGTCATGGAGAGAATGAGAGCCTGAACACGGTCAAACTGTTTCTCGTCAACCTCGACATCATCGAGCTTGTTGCCGACGCCCGGCAGCAGCTTGAGCAGATCTTTAATGGAACCCATTTTTCTGACCTGACGGAGCTGATCGAGAAGATCGTTTAAGTCAAATTTATTTTTGCGGAGCTTTTCCTCCAGCTCCCGGGCTTTCTTTTCGTCAAGCTCCTGCTCAGCCTTTTCAATGAGTGAAAGCATATCGCCCATGCCGAGAATACGAGAAGCCATTCTGTCGGGATGGAACACATCCAGATCGCCCAGCTTTTCACCGGTACCGACAAACTTGATGGGTTTGCCCGTTACGGCTCTCGCCGAAAGGGCGGCGCCGCCTCGGGTGTCACCGTCGAGTTTCGTCAGGATCAGACCGTCAATTCCCAGAGCCTCATTGAATGAAGTGGCAACATTGACTGCGTCCTGACCGGTCATGGAGTCCACAACGAGCAGAATCTCGTGGGGATGCACTTCGCTTTTGATGTTTTTCAGCTCATTCATGAGCTCCTCGTCCACATGCAGACGGCCTGCCGTGTCCAGGAAAACATAGTCATAGCCGTGATCCTTTGCGTGGGCAACGGCTTTTTTCGCGATTTCCACCGGATCAATCTGACCTAACTGAAAAACAGGAACCCCCGCTTTTTCACCGACCACCTCCAACTGCTTGATCGCCGCCGGTCTGTAGACATCGCAGCCGACCAGAAGAGGTCTGTGTCCCTGATTTTTCAGCATCAGCGCCAACTTGGCACTGTGAGTCGTTTTACCGGAACCCTGAAGACCGCACATCATGACGATCGTCGGCGGGTGATTGGCTGTGTTGAGTCTTGACTTGGTGCCACCCATGAGATTGGTCAGCTCTTCGTTGACGATCTTGATGACCATCTGCGAGGGAGTCAGGCTTTCCATGACCTTTTCGCCCACGGCTCTTTCCGTGACGGTTTTGGTGAAATCCTTAGCTACCTTGTAGTTGACATCGGCCTCCAGCAGAGCCAGACGAACCTCTCTCATGGCTTCCTTTACATCGCTCTCCGTCAGAGAACCTTTGCTGCGGAGCTTCTTAAAGGCGGCTTCCAGTCTGTCTGAAAGTCCTTCAAATGCCACTTGAATCAATCCTTTACCTTATATTTTATTCACTGATGATATGTGTGATGGCGGATATACGGGCCGTTGCGTCATTGATTTCCCTTGAAAGCACCGTGCGGCGGTTGATCTC
>JAQXMV010000082.1 GCA_029013165.1 Oscillospiraceae bacterium
CCTCCCTTCCTGCGCTTGATGAAGTATTATTTTTTCTCCCGTCAGCGCAGTTTTTCTTTTTCAGTTAGGGGCATTTCGCGCTTTGCGAAGCGCGACAAAGGGCGCTGCCCCTTGACCCCGCAAGCCTTTGAAAAGGCTTGACCGAAACTTTTATTGATTTTTTCCTTAAAAAAGCGCAAGTCTTTTCTGACCTGCGCTTCTTGTTTCTTATTCCTCGATCAAGTGCAAAACTTCTTCCGTACTTGCGACAATACGCCAGGCTCCGGCTTCTTCCAGCGTTTCCTTACTGCGGAAACCCCACTCCACGCCGATACATCTGACGCCTGCGTTCTTGGCCGTCTGCACATCAACCTCGCTATCGCCGATATAAACCGTTTCCTCACGGCTCACACCGAAATGCGCCATCGCCCGGATCACATTCACCGGCTCCGGCTTTCTCTCGCTCTCATGGCTGACGCCGACGGCAAGGTCGATCAGCCCCGGGAAGTAATCCCGGCACAGTCCGGCCACGCCCTCATGGAGTTTATTGGAAACCACGGCAATGGCTACTCCCCTTTGGCGAAGCTGTCTGAGCAGTTCCTCCACGCCCTCGAAAGGTGCCGTGGTGTCCGTCATGTGTTCGAGATAATACTCTCTGAAGCAAGCCAGGCACTCTTCCTCGGTGACGGCGTCGGTGCCCTCGGGAACAGCGCGCTTCATCAGAACTTTTACGCCGTTTCCGATGAAATGGCGCACTTCCTCCAGGCTTCTTTCAGGGAAGCCGAAACTTCTCAGTGCATGGTTGACGGCGCTGCACAGATCGCCCAGAGTATCTAAAAGTGTACCGTCAAGATCGAATACCGCTAATTGAAACATCGCTTATCTCACGGGCTTGGTGTGCCAGATGTCTCTTGCGTAATCATTGATGGCGCGGTCGGCCGCGAAGCGGCCTGCGCCGGCGATATTCAGCAGAGACATTCTGTTCCAGGCCTCTCTGTCCTTCCACATTTCGTCGATTCTCTTCTGAGCCTCTCTGTAGTCGGCAAAGTCGGCCAGAACCATATAAGGATCGTGGTGAATGATGGTGTTTCCGATCTCCGGGAACTGCTTGCCGTTGATGCCGGCCTGAATGAACTCAATGACGCGTCTGAGCTCAGCGTTATTATTGAAATAATTCATAGGCTGGTAGCCGCGCTTCTTCAGGTCGCTGACCTCCGGTGTTGTCATACCAAAGAGGAACATATTTTCATCGCCCACGGCCTCATGGATCTCCACATTGGCGCCGTCAAGGGTGCCGAGTGTGAGAGCGCCGTTGAGCATGAGCTTCATGTTGCCGGTACCGCTGGCCTCTGTGCCGGCCAGAGAGATCTGCTCGCTGACATCGGCGGCAGGCATGAGTCTTTCGGCCATGGTGACATTATAGTCCTCCAGATAGACTACCTTGAGTCTGCCCTGCATGTCGGGATCGTTATTGACCAGATCAGCCAGAGCACAAATGAAAGAAATAATCTTCTTCGCTACGAAATAGCCCGAGGCGGCCTTGGCACCGAAAATATAGGTGTGAGGCACATAGTCGCCCTTGGGATTGTCCTTGATTTCCAGGTAACGGGCAACGATCTGCAGGGCATTGAGGTGCTGACGCTTATATTCGTGCAGTCTCTTGACCTGAACATCGAAAATGGAATTGGGATCCAGCTCGATGCCCGTCTGCTTTTTGACCAGCTGGGCAAACTTTTTCTTATTGTTGGTTTTGATCTGCTCTAACTTCGCCAAAACCTTTTTATTATCGGCAAACTTTTTGAGCTTTTCCAGCTCGTCGGCCTTGTAAATAAAGCCGTCGGAGATCAGCTCGGTAATATAGGCGCTCAGCTCCGGGTTAGCCTGACAGAGCCAGCGTCTGTGGGCAATGCCGTTGGTGACATTTTTGAATTTATCCGGTGTGAGCTTATAGTAGGAATTGAAGATCGTATCCTTGAGGATCTGACTGTGCAGAGCGGAAACGCCGTTGACGCTGTGGCAGGCGGCAACACAGAGGTTCGCCATTCTGACCACACCGCCGCTGATGACGGCCATTTCCTCCACCTTGCCGGCGTCATGGGTGGTCTCCCAGATGTAGCTGCGGTAACGGTTGTCGATCTCCTTGATGATCTGATAAATTCTCGGCAGCAGGCTCTGAACCAGGTGCTCAGGCCAGCACTCGAGGGCTTCTTTCATGACCGTGTGGTTGGTGTAGGCGACGGTCTTTGTCACGATGCTCCAGGCCTCGTCCCAGCCGTAGCCGCATTCGTCCAGCAGAATACGCATGAGCTCCGGAATGGAGAGCGTGGGATGGGTGTCGTTGATATGGATCGCGTTGGTCTCGGCCAGATTGTCCACGGTGCCGAAATGACGAAGATGACGGCTGACAATATCCTGAACGGAGGCGGAAACTAAGAAATACTGTTGCTTGAGGCGCAGGCTCTTTCCCTCGGGGTGGTTGTCGGAGGGGTAGAGAATCTTGCTGATGACCTCAGCCATAGCCTGCTGTTCCACAGCCTTCATGTAATGTCCCTGATCGAAAAGAGACATATCCAGGTGAGGCGCCGCACTCTTCCACAGGCGCAGGACGGAAATGCCCTTGCCGTCCTTGCCGCTGACGAACATATCATAGGGAATGGCAAGTATATCGCTGGTGTTTTGATATTCAACGCTGTGGTACTGATTATCCCAGTGGTCGATGACCTGACCGCCGAAACGGACCGTGACCGTATCCTT